>CAYGWT010000085.1:0-1503 GCA_964353625.1 uncultured Candidatus Bathyarchaeia archaeon
GCAAGAGGCAGGACTACTATAAAAGGTGACCCAAATTGCCTATGCGCACCGACGATACACTTGGTGCGTGCATACACACAAATCAGCCATCCTGCGTTGTTAAGAAAGCCTCGCCGTTTGAGTTTGCCAAGACCTTCGTTGTAGCGTTTGAGCACGCAACGGGCAGTTCTGACCACGAGTCTACGTCCAGTCTAGAAAGGAACCTAGGTCAATTTGAACAATTCCAGTGTCGTGTCATACAATAGCCTTTGCGTCTGCTGATCGTAGGACGTTTGGGCTGTGGTTGTTTCTTTCAGTTCGTAGAAGCATTTTCCTGTGACACCGTCGACTTCCGGTGAGGATGACAAGTATGCCGGTGTCTCAGCAGCTTTCTTTGCCGTAATCTGCATGGGTCGAGCCATTCTGTACGCCAGCGAGTAGAGAAGACTGCCGCTATTGCTTCCAAGGTTCGTTGCGACGAAACCTGGCTCAACAACGTTTGCTGCGACTCCGGTACCCTGCAGGCGTCTGCTCAGCTCGTACGTGTACGTTGTGAGCATCAGTTTTGAGTTGGCGTAGGCCTTCATTGCGTTGCATTTCCTACATTGGAGACCGTCGAAATCTACCTTTCCTGACCTGTGCATCCCGGATCCTATGTTGATGATTCGAGACGGCACGCTGTGTTTGAGTAAGGGAAGCAGTTCGTGCGTGAGAAGAAACGGGGTAAAATAATTCACGGCCAGTGTCCGCTCAAAGCCGTCTACTGTGAATTCGCGTTTGCCAACAAAAACCCCTGCATTGTTGACAAGTACATGGAGCCTGTCACACTTGCTCCTGAACTCCTTTGCGAATTGTCGAACTGTTCCCATGGAGGATAGGTCGCAGATCATCAGATCAGTTGCACGATTCCCAGTCTCATTCATTATCTCCGTGCGAGCCCTCTCGCCTCGCTCCGGGTTTCGCACGACCATCACGACTGTTGCACCCATGTTGGCCAAAGCTAGGGCTGTTTCTTTTCCGATCCCTGAGCTGCTACCAGTCACAATGCAGACCTTGCCATTCACTTCGCCCATACTGATTCCTCACCACCAGCAAGCAAGATTATCGGTTTCATATGACGCTGAATGCGGAGCCCCTTAAGCTAGGCTCCTTACACTGGAAAGATCACTCGTACAAAGCAAGCGTTCCAAATCAAGACGCCTCCGCCTTAGGAGACGACAAAAACGCTCGCCTCATCCCGACGGTTCAATTTACGACGCCCGCACAAAGTCACACACACAAGAACCACTCCTCTAATGTTCCTGATTCCTCCGGTTAGCGGGGGAAGAATCCGGCCTGACAATCCGTTTCTACAGCACACAGAGTCAGACCGACTAGGCGAAGACGATCAGCACAGGCAGGTGCCGGCCCTAGTAAAATGCTCTTTACTAGACCCCGCTCCACTAATGAGCCTAAATCGATGGCCGTCTGACGTTCCTTGTGGTGCAGATAGATGGAAGATAAGGAGAAACGTGAATTTGAGAA
>CAYGWT010000086.1:0-1852 GCA_964353625.1 uncultured Candidatus Bathyarchaeia archaeon
GTATCCTCCAGAACTGAGGAAGTTGGCGGAGACTGTTCCCATTGGATATCATTTGGCATGCAAGGCAAGAATCGAAAATGAGTGGGTAGATATCGATGCCACGTGGGATCGACTTCTTGCGTGCGTTGGATTTCCAGTCAATGAAAACTGGAATGGAGTAAGCGACACTAAACTTGCTGTCGAACCGCTTGACGAAATAGTCCACGAAAATGCCAAGGAGCGAGTGAGCTTCGTACAGACGCGCAAGTCCTCATGGACTGCTGACGACCATGCTCGCGCCGAATTCTTCACAAGCGCTCTCAGCAATTGGATGGAAGAGGTCAGGAAAAATCCAGCAAGCTAGATATGCGATTTGGCACTTCGCTTAGCAGAAGTTCACTTGGCTGACCAAGTAGCCACCATCTCACGCATTCTCAATTTGGTGTGTTTGTTCGAGGCGGTCTATGCTTTCTCCCAATTCCTCTTGTGAGATCCCTAACGCGGCGCTTGTCTCAGAGAGTGAAATCACGCCTCCACGGAGCTTGATTATTGCGAAGACTGCTTGATCAAGGGCTTCGAGATCGGGACTTTCCCAGGTGATTATCTTGGTGATTTCATTCGGATAGGATGAGGTCATCATCGATTCCCCGCACATGTGACAAAAGTCCGCGAGCGCCAGGTTAACCGACTCGCATCCTTGGCAGACGCTCAATTCGATTCCACACTGTAGACAGAAACTGGAATTCCTGGTCGCGCGGGTCCCGCATTGAGGACATATGGAGGACGGTCGTCTTCTTCTCATTGGAGTCTCCTAACCTGTACAGGGACTGGGACCCGTTTCACGCGAATTCGGCGGCTCGCAAATGTCTGTCCTTGCGTGCGGGGGGCCTGTGGCTCCCAGTTGCTGTAGGTGATTTGATTTGCCGGTCGACTGTTGGTGCATGATAGTAGGGCTTGGAGGCCGATTGTTAGGGCGACGAATCCGAACGATGTCAGAAACAGGAAGGTGATTATGTCAGCCAACTCGTTCACCTGTCGATACGTGTATCGACATTATGAGACTTCTAGGAATATATGTGTTTCGATACTGACGATACACTTTTAAACACGCAGATACAGAAGCTCTGTGTTGACGACTTGTGAGCCAAGATCTGCGAATCTGGCTGAAATTGAGGATGGCCCAGGTGGACCGCAGAATCTCGGAACTAAGCCGTCGGCTGACTAATCGGGTGATCAGAAAGAATGGCAAATGATGATCTTAAGAAGTGGCTGGATTCACGTTTTCGGAAGATAGAGCAACGGATCGACGAGCTTGAGAAATCCATCGCCGAAGAGAAGCAGCCCAACGTTCGAATCGCATGGTACAGAACATTGCTAGGCATGACTGATCTTGGAGGCCAGGTGGGCACTGAAAAGCTCGCCAGCCACCTAGGCATTAGCAGAAGCGTCATCAGCGAGTACTTGAACCGGATGGAAGAAGAGGGTCTTGTGAAGAGGGACTTCAATGAAGACCCAGCGCAGAAGTCAAGGTACGTATGGCGAATAGACTGGAATTCTCTTCCTCCTGAGATAGCGTCTAGACTCAAGAAGAAATAACGGCTAGACCCCGTATATCCTGAGATATTAGAGTGAGCTGCCCGGTGACTGTCCCACGCTTGGGAATCCTGTGTCTTCTCCTATCCGTACTACCTCTACAGTTACCGGTCGCACATGCTCTGCCTCCTCTGGAGAACGGTGTTCTCTTTCCAGCCGGAACTTACGTGATTCCTATGGATGAGAAACAGGCAGAAAAGATACTAGTATGGGGATTCATCGATGCCCTTCTGAGGTCTTCTAGCAATGTTCAGATCTTCCGAGTAATAGAGCCGCCAAA
>CAYGWT010000087.1:0-4851 GCA_964353625.1 uncultured Candidatus Bathyarchaeia archaeon
AGAAGAAACGCCGGGCGCTAATGACGAGAGCGAAGCCCCTCACGGAATAACATAGTCGAGAAGCGCTTAGAGTCCACACGCCCTTTGGCAACTAACCGGCGCACCAAGGCAGCAATCGGGCAGTGTAAAGCATTTTTCTCGCACCCAGCTACGTTGGGCCGCATTCTTCTTCGTTGAGTGTCATTCTCTGTGCTCTACGATAGTGACGAGGCTTGCTCAACTGTGATTCACACTCGTCAGCTGATCAGAGAATGCGTCACCCCCCTAAGCAAGTCTTATTAAATATTAATCGACACTTGAACGGCCGAGGTGCAGCGTTGTCCGCTCCCACTCCACGCACGTCGACAACAGTCACTTCCGAAGTGACAATGCGTAGCACTAGCTGAGCCGAACAGCGCGGTGCTCCTGGACTTCTCGGAGTTCCTCCCTCGCTGATCGGCATCCTGACGAATTAGTTTGTGATCGAATATGCAATTGAATCAGCACTCACCTGCTCTGAACGTCAGTCTGCGCGCCTACGACAGTTTACGTAGGACGATGTTGATGCCCTTCGTTTGGGTTTCGAAACCGGCAAAGAGTAGATGACCAATGCGGTACACGCTTGAGTGCATTGAATGTGGAACATGCCACAATCTGAACGAACGAGCATACGTATGCAGCAAGTGCGGTGGCCTGCTTGAAATCAGACTCACCGACATGGCAGATCTCGACATCAGTGGCTGGAGCACTAGGCAGCTCGGCGTGTGGCGATACCGTGAACTCTTGCCAATCGAAGCGGGTGCCGAAATCATTTCTCTCGGAGAAGGTGGGACTGGACTTCACGAGTGCCGACGTCTCGCGAGCGATCTAGGCTTGAAACGTCTTCATGTGAAGAATGAGGGCGAGAATCCCACCGGCTCGTTCAAGGATAGAGGCATGACTGTCGGCGTGACGAAAGCGCTCCTGCTCGGCGCAGGCTCGGTGATGTGTGCGTCAACGGGCAACACTTCGGCGTCCCTCGCTGCGTACTCGGCAAGAGCTGGTCTGAGGTGTTTCGTCATGATTCCCGCAGGCAAGATCGCGGCGGGGAAGCTCGCTCAAGCTGTTGTACATGGCGCGCAGATAATCGAGATTGATGGCAACTTCGACGATGCCATGCGCCTCGTCGTCGACGCAGCTCGGAGGGATGGAAGCCCATATCTCCTGAACTCGGTCAACCCATTTAGAGTCGAGGGCCAGAAAACAGTCGCGTTTGAGATCAATGACCAGCTTCGCCGTCTCCCGGAGGTCATAGTGCTTCCGGTCGGGAATGCAGGCAATATTACTGCAGTCTGGAAGGGTCTGCTCGAGCTCAGAGCGTTAGGGCTGGCGGATAAGCTCCCACGCCTGATAGGCATCCAAGCAGAAAGAGCGTCACCGATTGCGAGCGCGTTCAGACTGGGGCTCGATTATATCGAACCGACTGCAAAGCCGGAGACAGTCGCCACTGCCATCAGGATAGGTTCACCTGTGAACTGGAAGAGAGCCCTTGCAGCCGCCAAAGATTCAAATGGGTTGATTGGAACCGTCACTGACAATGAGATACTTCAGGCTCAGAAGATGCTCGCGAGCCAAGAAGGCATCTTCGTCGAGCCTGCGAGTGCCTCAACCCTAGCCGGCGTCAGAAAGCTTGCAGCTGAAGGTGTTATTGATGCGGATGAGGAAACCGTATGCATCACGACCGGCAACGGCTTGAAGGATCAGGAAGCTGTAGGCCTCCCTACCGAGCGGACGATCAATGTGAAACCAACTCGGGAATCGGTAATGGCGGTGCTTATGCAGAGTTGATCGACCCAAAGTCGATGAGGATGGGGGCTCGTCCATGAGATTCCGACTTGCCCTAGTTGGCTTTGGCAGAGTTGCGCAAAGCCTTTCGAAGACTCTGGTGGAGAAACGTGCACATTTGAAGCGCCATTTTGGCTTTGATTACAAGGTCGTGGCTGTCGCGGACACCATCAAGGGCTCCGTGATGAATCAGAGAGGTCTTCGCCTGGAGAAACTACTTTCACTTGTGCAAGAGAAGGGGTCTATCAAAGATTACAAGGAAGGGACCAAGGGCCTCTCAGCCATTGAGACGATTGCGGGAACGGATGCTAATGTCCTAGTAGAAGCAACTTGGACTAATCTCAAGGATGGAGAACCTGGGTTAAGCCACATCAGAAAAGCCCTCGGCAAAGGTCTCCATGTGGCGACTACGAACAAAGGCCCCATCGCGCTAGCCTATCATGAACTTGCGGCCTTGGCTCGCCGAAATGGATGCCATCTCAAATTTGAGGGAACTGTTCTGAGCGGAACTCCTGCGATAAGCCTGGCAACGGAAGCCTTGGCAGGTTCAACAATAAACTCAATCCGAGGCATATTGAACGGAACCACAAACTACGTGCTCGACGAGATGGCAGCCGGTAAGCCCTACACGCAGGCTCTGAGAATGGCCCAGGAACAGGGCTACGCGGAAGCTGATCTAAGCAATGATGTAGAAGCTTGGGATTCAGCGGCAAAACTTACCATACTCGCGAACGTACTAATGGAAGGCAGGATCAGGCTCACTGACGTGAGAAGGCAAGGAATCACGGGAATCACGCCCGAGGATATCGCCGACGCTAGAAAAAAAGGGAAAAGGATCAAGCTCATTGCAAAAGCGGATAGAGATGAAGGCCGGATTAGGGCACAAGTGATCCCTGATAGACTGGAGGAAAGCGATCTACTGTTTCACATCTCAGGGGTGCTCAATGCCATGATCCTGTCAACTGACATGCAACCTGAAATTGCAGTAGTGGGACCTGGAGCGGGCGCAGAGTCAGCCGGATACGCGCTGCTGAGCGACTTGCTTGCGCTCAATCGAACCTTGAACGGAGAGTAGTCTCAGGATCAAGAACATGTTCAGTTCCAACCACATTCAGATAGGTGCAAATCGATGAATCCAACGATGCTGTCAATGAAAAGCAACCGAGACTCAATTTATCGGAGATCCCACGACGCTCGGACCTCAAACCTTGATAGCACCTTCATGACGGGAGTGAGTGTTCCGCTTATGCTGAGGCGCGCATGATGACCAAACCAATGCTTGACGTGGCAATAGTAGGTGCAACTGGCATCGTCGGCCAGCAGTTCGTCGCAGCTCTTGACAAGCACCCATGGTTCAGGATCTCATGTCTCGCAGCTTCTGAGAGATCCGCTGGCAAGACGTACGAGGAAGCACTCAGAGATCCGGGCACGGGCGCACTGCGATGGTACTGCAGCGAAGAGAGCCCAGACTCCATTCTCCGCATGCCTATGCAAGATGCGTCTACTTTGGATCTCTCTGATGTCGATGTAGTCTTCACAGCGCTGGATTCAGATATCGCACGCACACTTGAACCGAGATATGCGAAAACCAAGCCGGTCGTTAGCACTGCATCCGCGTTCCGATACGAAGATGATGTCCCGATCCTCGTGCCAGGAATCAACCTTGAGCACGCACAACTCATCCACACGCAAAGGAAGAAACGACAGTGGAACGGGTTCATCGCTCCGATTCCGAACTGCACGACGATGGGTCTGGTCGTTTCGCTGAAACCGATACACTCCGACTTTGGAATAGAAAGCGTTACAATGACATCCATGCAGGCCGTGTCAGGCGCTGGCAGATCTCCGGGCGTTCTATCACTTGACGTTACAGACAACGTGATCCCATTCATCCCAGGCGAGGAAGAGAAAGTGCAGAAAGAAACCCTGAAGATTCTGGGCTCCGCGGTCGACGGACATGTCACGCCAGCAGACTTCAAAGTGAGTTGCACCTGCACAAGAGTCGACGTACTCGAAGGCCACACTGAAGCAGTCTACGTCTCAACTCGAAAACGATGCGCCCCCAGTGAAATCGCCGATTCTATGAGAAAATTCGGAAAGCGCACCCTCGATCTGCCATCAGCTCCGAAGGAACTGTTGGTAGTGAAGGATGATCCGTTCAGACCACAACCAAGGATGGACCGCGATCTATACGGTGGGATGGTTGTAAGCGTTGGTCGAATCCGGCAAGACCAGGTCCGAGAATATGGAGTCAAGTACGTGTTGGTCAGCCACAACACCAGGCTAGGCGCTGCCAAAGGTGCTGTCCTGGTCACGGAACACCTTGTGAAGTCCGGCTACATATCAACTCAATGAGCCCCATGGAGTCGCGCTTTAGATTGCTAGTCGTAATGAAGTTCGGTGGAAGCTCTATCGGAGGAGTCGAGGCGCTAAGAAATGTGGTAGGGCTGATCAGGGATTACGCTGGTACAAACGACATTGTGGTAGTTGCATCAGCAATGAACGGCGTCACAAACAGCCTTGTCCAGGCTGCGACTCGCGCCAGTCAACGAGATGAGCAACATGTTGCCGAAGTCACTGAGCAGCTTCGCACAAGGCATGAGAACGTATGCAGACAAGTCATCACAACGACAGACGAGTTCAATCGGACAATGGCGCGACTCGATCTGGAACTAAGAGAACTTGGGAAAGCCCTTACTGGGATTAGCTATCTTGGTGAGCTGACGCCTAGATCACAAGACTATGTGCTCTCGTTCGGCGAGAGGCTCTCAACGCTTGTTCTGGCGGCAGCCCTTAATGATTCCGGAGTTAGCGTGGAACGCCTCACAGGCGAGGAGGCGGGAATAGTGACTGACGCCTCCTTCGGTGAAGCAACACCATTGATGCACGTCACGCACCAGAAGCTAAAGCAGAAGCTTAGCACGCTTCTCAAGGACCGAAAGATCCCGGTCGTTACAGGGTATATCGCAGTTACGCAGGACGGAGTCCCAACAACTCTTGGGAGGGGAGGGTCCGACTACACGGCGACGCTGATTGGTGCATCACTGG
>CAYGWT010000088.1:0-2136 GCA_964353625.1 uncultured Candidatus Bathyarchaeia archaeon
ATACCGTGACGTGCCAGAGTTTGAGCGAGAGCTCCTTCCACAATTGCCTGATACTTGACAGACGCCTCTGCTGATAGGTACTGGTCCAAGTCCTTTACTGAATATCTGTAGTCAGTCGGAGAGCAAGCGCTGAATTTCGAAACTAAGTCTTCTGGGATCTCTCCTCACCGCCCAACTCTTCAATAACCTCATTCAAACTTTTCAGCTGCAGATCTTCGATTTGCATGCTTCCGTCAATAACCTCGCAAGCTCCAACACATCTCTTTGAGACTTCCTGTATCACCATCTGAGGAAGTCGTGGTGGAGCCCCTTCTCCCGTGAACCCATGGTACTCTCTTAGGAAGACTCGGAGGAACTCCTTATCCAAAGCGTGGGCCTCCTGCTCCTTTCCAACTTCGAAGTATCTCTCAACCCAAAAACGTGCTGAGTCATGAGTAGGAGGCTCATCAATCTGAATCAAGACACCCCTAGCTCTTCCATACTCAACCTTGAAGTCAGGTAGTATTATGCCCCTTCCTCTTGCCTCATCGCGGTAGACCTCGTAGAGCCTGAAGGATGCCTCCTCGAGGACGCGCCAATCGTCGCCGGTCAGTAGACCCCGCCCGATGGCTTCACTCTTGGTTATGTCGAGATCGTGACCGACATCCGACTTCGTCGTAGGAGTAAGGATAGTCTGCGGCAGCTCCTCAGCCATCTCCAGCCCGTCTGGCAACGTGATACCTCCAAACTCCCTTTCCCCTTTGGAGTATGCCCTCCACATGGAACCATAAAGGCGGCTTCTAACAACCCATTCGACATCTATTCGCTTAGCCTTGATCGCCCTGATCGACCGGTCATCCACACATTCTAGGAAGTGATTAGGTACGATCCCGTTCGTCCTAGTGAACCAATAGGCAGACAGCCTCGTGAGCGATTCGCCCTTCCGAGGAATCTTGTCCGGCAAAACGATATCATATGCGCTGACTCTGTCCGAGGCGACTATTAGCAGCTCTTCACCCTTATCGTAGACATCCCGAACCTTGCCTCTTCGAAAGAGCTTCAAAGAGCGATCCAACTAACTCGATCCGACCTGACGCATTTCTTGGTCCGCCTTCTCGTTCTTCAGCTGCATCTCTCTCTGGTACTCTCTGACTTTATGGCCTAAGTTCTCGTCGCACTCACCGAGTATCTTCACAGCTGCCAACGCCGCATTCTCTGGATCGCAGATGACTAGTGGCGCGACTCCTTTTGGCATTCTAAGTGACGAGTAGATGTCGATATTCGAAGCGTCCGTCAACTGCGGCGGACACGCGATAACGGGATGCCTCGTTTTGAAATCGACGAACCCCGAGAGCGCGTTAGACATACCAGCGACCGTGATATACACGACCTTTTCATCCAGTTTCTCATACTCCTCGATTATCTTGAGGAGCCTCTCTGAATCCTTGTGGGCTGAGGCTACTCTGAGGTCGCACGCCACCTTGAACCGGTCCAGAAATGATCGAATTGGCGCAGCGAACGTTTGGTCGTGCTTTGAACCGAGAACTAGAACAACCCTACGATTCGACATGAACTAAGATAGAGGCAACTTGCCCTTATCTTCTTTGACTGAACTTCCTCTAGCGCTCCCCAGGATATGGTCCGCGAACCCAAACCCACCTAATTGAACTCGCGAACATGACTACCAACGGGAGCCTGTCTCAGTTTCGTCATTTCATTCCATTGGAGTAGTGCTTCTGGTAGTCGGCTGATGACCGCTAATAAGAAACGGTGGCTTTGAGCATCATCGACGGCTTCCAGAACAAGAGAAACTGACGATGATGAGTAGATACTCTCCAAGGGGGTGTTGGAGAATTCCTCTCCTGACTCGTCATTCATAGTCGTTCAGGTAATTTGTGTGTGTAGATACCTTGGTGTGCACCTTCACCACTTGAAAACAGAACAGGCCATTTTGAGGCGTTCCGGGTCCCTCTTGGTGTTCTCTGGTTTCTCTGGGGAGTCCCCATTGTGACGGGTCGACTGAGTAAACTGCAGCAGTGGATCCTACAAGAAACACTGCAATACGGAACTGGACAAGGCGAAGAAGGCGTTATGCTCCTTAGAAAGCAACTCCTAGAACTTTGGCGTAGAGAACATTACCCTCACAGCGAGGTATGG
>CAYGWT010000089.1:0-12149 GCA_964353625.1 uncultured Candidatus Bathyarchaeia archaeon
GATGAGGTTTGTTCCTTCTGCCAGCAGTGCATCTGCCTTCTCTTGTTGTGCACGTTCGAGGAAATCATTTGTCATTTGCGGCTTTGTGCCATGAACTCTAAGATCACCTGTGTAGATCTCGGTGCTTGCCGTATCATAAAAAATGAACCCGTACGCGGCCGGCACTGAATGATCCACATGTATCGGCTCAACTTCAATGGATCCTAGTTTGATCTTCGATCCGGTCCTGAAAGTGTTGAACTTGAGACCTGAAATGTCGGCTTCCAACGTCTTGGTTCGTGTCTCGTATAGTGCCCTAATTATCGTCGCAGTCGTCTCTCCGCAGTAGACAGGGATCTTTCTGTTGAGAAACGAGATGCAACCTGAATGGTCGCCATGTGAGTGGGATAAGAAGACTCCTTGGATGTCGGGTTCGGATTCTTCGAACTTGTACAAACCACGAAGCTTGGGTAACATTCCGAACTCGAACAGTTCCTTTTCATCTCTAGGAGAGAGAAAAGGTTCCGAATAGAATCTTCTGCGATCTGCGTAGCTCATCCCAAAATCTAGCAGAATCCTAGAATCTCCGTCTTGAACAAGGAACTTGTTACCGCCTATTTCTCCGACTCCGCCGAGCGGTATGAAAGTGGAGTTCGATCGTTTCAAGCGGATGCGTCCCAGCAGACTCTAACGTGGAATACTCTGATATTCTCTTGCTTTTGCTGAGCGGCAATGATTATCAGTATGCGATCTTGAGGTTGCGGTGAGATCGCTATGTTGAAGGGCGCGATATTCGACCTCGGAGGGACGCTAATACATCTCACCGTGACTTGGGATCAGATCAGAGAAGCTAGAACTGATGCCATTTACGTAGCTCTGAAGGAACATGGCGTCGCTTTGGATCACAACAGTCTGAAGCGGGAGTACCTGCAGCTGCATGAAGAGGAATCTGAATATGCTAGCCGCACGCTTGAGGAGATTGAGATCGTGGCATCCTTCAACAACCTCTTCGACAGACTAGGTGTGGAAGCAAGTCAGCAACCCGAAATAGAGAAACTAGTGAAGAAGTTCTTTGCTGTTGAGGTTGAGTCTTGGGTGCTCTTCCCTGGAGTCACGGAAATGCTGCAGCAAGTTCGCGATCTCGGATTGAAATTGGGGCTACTTTCAAATGCAAGAAACGACTGGGCTGTCAGAGAAATCGTGGAGCATTTGGGACTTTCGAGGTTCTTCGACGCGATCTTGACCTCGGCGGCAGTTGGGATTCGAAAACCTAGACCGGAACCTTTCAACCAAATGCTCGAATTGCTCGCTGTCAGAGCAAGCGACACCGTGATGATCGGCAACTCGATGGAGGCCGATGTGGCTGGAGCCAAACCTCTCGGCATCAAGACAATCCGAGTCATATTCGGAGACAGCAACGACGAGATTCCCATGAAACTGGATCTTGAGGTGGAACCTGACATCACAGTATCTTCAGTTTCTGACATTGTCCCAGCCATAAAGCGTATCGCGGTCCTCTAGCGTCGTGGATCTTTCAGGAAAGGCGAGAATCGGCGAAGTCAACGAAACCTAAATACGCGACGTTCTCGGAATGACGAGACTCAGTGCTAAACCTTGCCAGACGAAGACGCCTATGGGCGATCATCAGAACGTGTTCAGTTAAAGCAACTCGACGAGTACATGTGGGAGATTCCCCAATCGTTCAGGCCCGGCATGAAAGTTGCCGGAAGAATCTACGCTGATAAGACACTCATCGAGAAAATGAGGTTAGATGCCACGCTTGAACAATGTGCAAACGTCGCCACTCTACCTGGCATCCACAAATGGTCAATAACGATGCCGGACGGCCACGAAGGGTATGGCTTTCCAATCGGCGGCGTCGCGGCGATGGATTACGATGAAGGGGTCATCAGCCCGGGGGGAGTCGGCTATGACATCAATTGCGGCGTCAGACTCATTCGCACGAACCTCAACGAGAACGATATGAAACCAGCCCTCTCGAAGCTGCTTGATGCTTTGTTTGAAAATATTCCATCAGGTCTTGGGAGCCTCGGCAAAATCCGTGTTACGCAGGGGGAGATTGACAAGGTGGTGGCGGATGGAGTCGAGTGGGCAGTTGATCGCGGCTACGGATGGTCTGAAGACAAGAACCATTGCGAAGAAAACGGATGCATGGAATCGGCCGACCCGTCCAAGGTTTCCTCAACCGCAAAGAGCAGGGGACTTCGCCAACTCGGCAGTCTCGGGAGCGGAAACCACTTTCTCGAGATAGAGAGAGTGGACAAGATCTTCGATGAACGCGTCGCGAAGTATCTAGGAATAGAGCGCCCTGGACAGATACTAGTCTTGGTTCATACTGGTAGCAGAGGATACGGGCATCAAGTATGTAGTGATTATCTTCGAGTCATGGAACGAGCTGTGAGCAAGTATCACATCAACTTGCCAGATCGGCAGCTCGCGTGCGCTCCCTCGAAGAGTCCAGAGGGAGAGGATTACCTCCAAGCTATGGCGTCAGCATGCAATTTCGCTTGGGTAAACAGACAAATGATCACGCACTGGACGAGAGAAGCTTTCGAGAAGACATTTGGAAAAACTGCAGATCAGCTTGACATGCACCTGATCTACGATGTATGCCACAATGTCGCCAAAATCGAGAACCATGTGGTTGACCAGGAAGGGCATCAGCGAAAGGTAATAGTCCACCGTAAAGGCGCAACGCGAGCGTTTCCTCCAGGACATTCCGACATCCCAGCAGAGTACAGAGAGATCGGACAACCAGTCCTCATCCCCGGTAGTATGGGAACCAGCTCATGGCTACTCGTCGGAACTGCGAAGAGTATGGAACTAAGCTTCGGCTCCACCGCCCATGGCGCAGGCCGCATGATGAGCAGGGCAGCCGCAAAGAGACGATGGGGACCACAGGAAGTAAAGAAGGAACTCGCTGACAAGGGCATTATGATTCGAGCAGCCGAAATGGGAACAGTGACTGAGGAAGCGCCAGGAGCCTACAAAGATGTTGATCGCGTAGTGGAAGTCAGCCACCAAGTAGGCATCGCAACCAAAGTATGCCGTCTTACACCAATCGGAGTGACCAAGGGATAGAGTCCCGCTCGAACTAGACGGCATTGTACGAATGATCCTGTTGAGGAGGAAGATCTTGAACAATCTGCTGCTGATAACTAGGGCAAACTTCCTCTTGCTGACGGTCGTGATCGTCGCTGCCGGACTTTCAGCATCGTTCTACGCACATGGAGTCTTCAACCCGTTCGACGCTCTTATTGTGTTCATTGGAGCTTTGCTGACTCACATGTCCGCAAATGTGTTCAACAACTATTTCGACTACAGATCCAAAATCGACGCCCGGACGATCAAGACGCCTTTCAGCGGTGGTGTTGACATCCTCGTAAAGGGCATGATGAAACCATCAGCTGCCTTTACCGTTGGCATCCTATGTCTGGCTGGTGCTTCTGTAGTAGGCGCCTACTTCCTAGCCCGCGGACTCTACAGTTTGCTACCCATTCTCCTCTATGGACTAGTTGCGATATTCTTCTACACGCCTGTGCTTTCGAGAGTGCACGCGCTCAGCGAAATTGTGGCTGGAACCGGATTCGGATTCATGGCGTTGGGCGCATACGTCGTTCAAGCGAGAGTCGTGGACGCGACAGGGATCGCGGTCTTTGTACCGGTCAGTATCCTTGTTGGATTGCTCTTGTTCTTGAACGAGTTCCCCGACGCTGAAGCTGACAAAGCAGCTGGAAGGAGACATATGGTGATACTAGTTGGGAGAAGAATATCGGCCTTGATCTACGTCACGTTTGTTGTCGCAACATATCTCTCAATTCTCTTGGCAGTCGTTTTGGGCGCATCACCGTTCACGGTGCTAGTCTCCTTAATCGCCACGCCAATCGCATACAAGGCAACAACTACCGTGCTCAAAAACTATGACCGAATTCCCGACCTTGTACCAGCCCTGGGACTGAACGTGATAGTCATCCTTTCTACCATCGCACTGTTGGCCGCAGGATTCCTGATCGGATCCTACCTCTGATCTAAGTGATCCCGGAGTCTAGAGTTCGCGACTCGCCGCGTAAACGTCTGCCTTGACCGCACGACTCTATACAAGAGGACTGCGCAGACTAGTGCAAGCACCATAATGACGCCACTAAGGGAACGAATCATTCCCATGGCGACGATTAGGAGCAATAATAGAATCACGACAGCCGTATAGGGAATTAAGGGGCCCGTTCTTGTCTTGATTTGAAGCAGCAGTAGTGCTCCCACGACGATCAGGATCACGATGATCTCTAGCGCGCCTAGCATTTTCTGCTCCACTCACGATTCTGTCTTGTTACGTGTGTCAGTGTCCTAGACTTTCAGGCAAGGACACTCTCGTCGGTATTGGGCTTTGTGCGGACTGGCTGGGCGGTCCAGCAAGATCATTGCTACGCATGAGATCAGAACGGGAGTGAGCAGTTGGTGGATGAACCTAGAGCCCCAATCCCTTGAAGAGGAACTTCTTCTGGCAGTAAGGGCAGAATGGAGTGAATCTAGGAATCCACTGCCCACAGTAGCCGCATCTGATTAGAGGCGAGGCCATCTCAATGCACTACATTGCAGATGGCGTCCCGCGTACTTGCCGCTTCATGCCTGGTTGATTGCCATATTGGGACGCGCCGATTCGAGATCTTCTCTCAATCATGTTGAAAGAACTAGATTCACTATGAGAAGTATAGTCAGAGGGCACCGAGGATCTTCAGGAACAACGAGCAGTACACAATTCGGAAGGAGGACTAATATAGAGTGACAAAGGCTACTCACCGATCGATCCTCCGATGGAGCTTGTTAACGGAGTTCTCGGAACTTTCAGCCAGAGGGCTTTGATCACGGAGATTCCTTCATTCGAGGCTGGACTCGTCGCCTTCCTCTTCGTCTTCCTCTTGATGGGCATCATGTACTACATTCTCAGATCAGATAGAAACAAAACAATGCCACAATTGAGCCCACTTGGACCAAAAGACATTGTTAGACTTGGAAATCCTCTCTCGTCATCGGATGCCGCATACATTGGAATCGTAACGATGGTGATCCTGGAACTTCTATTGGACGCCTTGATAGTCTTGAGTGCGCTTCAAGGGATGGGATCAATTGCACTCGGAACTATGCTCGCAGTGGCAGCATTCCTTGCAGCAATAATTTTCGCGGCATACAGGAGCACGTTCATGAGTGAAGCTTTCACGAGAAAACCGCGACTAGAACTCGTTGCCGCGAACTTATCGAACTTGTCGAAGAAAGAAGTCAGCGGGGGTAAGGAGCATGACTGAGAAACCACCCGACGGATCGGAGAAGAAGATTAGACTCCGAATCAACAGACGCGAGTTCGTCCAGACCATAGTCTCGCTAGGAATTGTAGGAACGGTAGTCTCATTCCTGTCGCTTCTCACGTCGCTCCTCCCGCGCGCCGGAGCTGGCGGACCACTGGGAGAAGTTGACAACATCTTCAGGTACGGACCGGAAAAGGACACGTGGTACTCAAGCAAGGCAGGAACTGAAGTCAAGCTGGAGGATTTCGATCAAGTTGGGAAAGGTGCCAGTGTTCTTTGGCGTGGAATGATTCCAGCCGTCGTCATACGCGTTGACGAAAATAGACTTCAAGGTGCAACGGCCACTAGCGGATTGATTGCATTCGCAGCTGCCTGCACTCACCTGTGTTGCATATTCACATGGCATCTGGATCGACCAAAGGAGGATGTGTTGTTCTGTAGATGCCATGATGGCGCCTTCGATCCGTACAACATCGTCAAGGACATCATGCTCAATGGCAGTGAATATTCCGGAGCAAAGGTGATTGCAGGTCCGGCGCCGAGAGCTGCGCCGATGATACCGATCGAAATCAAAGACGGCAAAGTCCTCGGGGTTGTCACGGATCTCGGAATCTACGACTACTGTGGATGAGTTTGGCCATGTCATCGCGGAGGAAGAGGATTTACGAGTGGTTTGATAGACGCTTCAACATCTCTCCTCTGATTGCGGAGGCTCAGAGAAGTGTCAACTTCGCTCTCCCGATTTCCCTGACACGACAGAACAGATCCAAGATCTTCTGGTTTGGCTACCCGTTCTACTATGCGGGTTCGATAGTGGCTTTTCTCGCCATTCTGCAGGGTGTCACCGGCCTACTTCTTGATTTCAACTATGTGCCCTCCGCCGTGGGTGATCCAGGAACCCCAACTCAAGCGTACCAGAGCGTTCAGAACATAATGAGGTACGTCCCGCTTGGAGCGCTAATTAGAGGAGTACATCAATGGGGCGCGAACCTACTTGTTGCTGCGCTTGTGATTCACGCGTTCTGGGCGTTCTTCCGCAATCCCTACAGAATCGGACGTGAGATATCATGGATGTTAGGCGTCCTTTCGCTGGGGCTGGCACTTGCTTACTCGTTTTCAGGGTACCTTCTTCCTTGGGACCAGCTCGGCTATTGGGCTGCCACGATCAGCGTGCAGATTATGAGGGCGATTCCTTTTCTGGGCGACTTGATTGCACGGGTGCTTCTCGGCGGAATCGGTCTTTCCGCAATTACGTTGACGAGGATGTACTTCTATCACGTAAGCCTCCTTCCCGTTGTCGCGATCGTCTTAGTGGGCGCACACATTGTCCTAGTGCTGCTTCAGGGAGTCTCGGAGCCTGAGGAAGCATGGAAACCTCCGACAGGTCAAACCGAAGCTGGGAAGCAGGAAGGACCGCTCTTCGCCCCCTTCATCCCACACCAAATTACTCCTGTCCTGATCCTCTCTCTTGTCACGCTCGGTATTGTGTTGCTCTTAGGGGCGTATGCCGTCCAAGCGCCGGGTGATCCTGCAAACAGATTCCTTACGCCACAGTTCATAGCTCCTGAATGGTATTTCCTCTGGGCGTATGGACTTCTCAAATGGGTCGGTTGGGCCTACGATCTCCTTCATTTTGTCCCGCCCGCCACGGTCTTCGGCGTTGACCTGCTGAGCGCAAAGGTTGTTGGCATCCTGATCGCGGCCGCGATGTTCCTCGTGCTTCTTCTAATGCCTGTGATTGACCGCGGAAACGAAGTTCGCGCACTTAGAAGACCAATCAAAACGGCTATCGGCGTGTGGTCTATCGGACTCCTCTCTACACTGACACTCTACGCACTGAACGAGATCCTCTCAGCAAGCCTCTCCATTCCAATCGAAACAATGAACCTAGTCCTAGGATCAATCGTTATTGCAGCGCCACTAGTAGTCGCCATCCCGTTCTACGCGATACTCCGCGGCCACGCAAGAAAGACCAGCAAACAGAAGGCCTAAGAATGGAGATCATCAGAGACATCTTCCAGTATCTTCCCATCTTTTTCGTGATCGCTTGGTGGATATTTGGCGCCATCAGCGCTTTTCTCTTCATTATCGGAATCAGAAGACACTTGCGTGCGTGGAAGCAAGGAAAAGCAGATCAGATCTCCGGAACGACACTCTCACGGTTGAAGAGACTCCTATACTTCGGAATAGCACAGGCTAAGGTTCTTAACAAAAGATACAACGGAACAATGCACGCGCTCATCTCGATAATCGGTTTCCTGCTTCTCCTAGGAATGTTCTTTCCGATTTTGGAAGGGATCGTAGGTTACCTGGCGCTGTTGTTCGTTTTGGGATTGATTCTTCTCGAATACAAACGTCTTAGAGCTATCGGGCCTCCGCTTGAGACCGCCTGGGAAGACTCCTTTGTCTTTGGCGTCATAATTGCGATGGCAGTCTCCGGATTCCTGATGATGGGAGTCAACACTTGGGCTTGGGACTCTCCAGTTGGAGAAGTGCTCTCACCGTTCTTCACGCCGCTGGGGCCTAAGGTGCTCGTTGACCTTTACCCGAGCCTCTTTCTGATTCATTCAGCATTGGTCTTCTCACTGACCGCATACATACCGAACTCTCGCCTGATTCACCTGATTACCTCGCCACTGAACGTCTACTGGACGCCAAATGCAGTCAAGGGCGAGATGACAACGCCATTCGACCTCAAACAAATGATGGAGTCAGGTAACTTCGACGTCAAAGTCGGCGCATCAGAGATCAATGACTTCACCTGTCAACAGAAACTCAGCTTTGACGCATGTACACTCTGCCAACGCTGCTCAGACGCATGCCCCGCAAAAGCAGGTGGAACCAAACTGTCACCGATGCATGTCATACTGAAACTCAAGAACCTTGAACTTCAATCGTCAGGTGCAGCGAGGCAACTTCACGGGCAAACTGTAGATCCAGAGGAACTCTGGGCGTGTACCACCTGCCGCGCCTGTGTTCAGGAATGCCCGGTCCTGATTCACCATGTCAACGCAATTTTTGATATGCGCCGACACCTGATGGCAGAAGGCAAAGTGGACAAGAAGAAGCGAGATCTCCTCACCTTTCTGACAACGGTTGGCAACACATACGGGCTCGGCCGCTCAGACAGAGCAAAATGGGCAGAAGGACTCGACGTAAAACTGTACGGCGATGAACCTAACCAGGAGTTCCTGTACTGGGTTGGTTGCGCTGGCTCCTACGACACGCGAAACCAAATGGTCTCTCGAGCGCTAGTCAAGATCATGAAGACGGCACAGATCAGTTTCGGAATACTAGGAAACGAAGAAAAATGCAACTGCGAAGTTGCACGCCGAATCGGTGAAGAAGGAAGATTCCAGCAATCAGCGATGGAACTGATCGAACTGATGAATAGGCGCGGTGTCAAGAAGATCGTGACCCAGTGCCCCCACTGCTACAACACTTTCAAGAACGAGTACCCGAGATTCGGTGCAAAGTTCCAAGTCATACACCACACACAGCTGATAGCGCAACTGCTGCGCGACGGAAAACTCAAACTCAAGAAAGAAACCGACCGGACCATCACATACCATGACCCATGCTACTTAGGCAGATACAATGACGAGTACGAATCCCCACGAGCCATCATCCGAACACTCTCGAATGCGAAACTTGTCGAGCTTCCACGATCACGCGTCAAGAGCTTCTGCTGCGGCGGAGGCGGAGGAAACACCTGGTACACCGTAGAAACAGAGAAGAAGTGTAGCGTGATAAGAATCGAGGAAGCTCAGAAACTCGGTCCTGAGATCCTAGCAGCAGCCTGCCCATACTGCATCTCAATGTTCGAAGATGCCTCGAAAGTACTTGGCACATCCGAGAAGATGCCTATCCGAGACATCGCCGAGCTAGTCGCAGACGCGCTCGAATAGTCAATATCATAAACCCTAGCTAGCCATACTTGCGAAGCGCGCTGTAGGGGAAACATCATGCCAAACATAATAGTGCTTGTCAAACAGGTCTTCTACACACAAGACCTGCGAATCGACCGAACCAACAAGAAACTCGTGACAGAAGGTGTGGCCCGCGTCATCAGCGAATCCGACAAAAACGCAATTGAGGAAGCTGTAAGGCTGAAGGAGAAACTCGGTGGCAAAATTACTGTACTCACAATGGGACCCGCTCAAGCGAAGGAGGCACTTCGCGAGGCCATAGCCATGGGAGCAGACGAAGGCTACATGTTAACTGGTCCCGAATTCGAGAACTCAGACGCTCATGCGACAGCAGCCGCTCTTGCAGCAGGAATACGAAAGATCGGACAATTCGACGTCATACTATGCGGCGAGACATCTGAGGATCAATACTCATTCCAAGTCGGACCGCGAACAGCCGAGATCCTGAACCTTCCCCAGATAACCTACGCAGCCAAGATCACCATTCAGGATGGAAGAGTCGTCGCGGAAAGAAACCTAGAGGACTCCTACGAGACGGTGGAGTCAAAACTTCCGGTTTTCATCACGGTTTCGCGAGAGATTAACGAACCAAGACTCCCGACACTCATGGCCATAATGGCTGCCTCAAAGAAACCTATGACTGCCTGGACAGTCGCGGAGATAGGGTTGAAGCCCAGCGATCTAGGTCGTGATGGCTCGCTAACTGAAGTGTTGAGATCGGCTGTCGCTACGGGCGAAAGGAAGAGGATCCTGATACAGGGTGAACCTAAGGAAGCCGCGGAGAAGCTTGCGTCTACCCTGATCGGTGAAGGAGTGGTGAAGGTCGCATGACTGCCACTCAGAAATACGATGGAGTCTGTGTGTTCTCAGAGAATCCTGCAGTCACTCGAGAACTACTTTCGAAGGGACGCGAGCTTGCGGGAAAGCTTGGAACACATCTAGCCGCAGTCGCCATAGGCGACAACGTTTCAGATAATAGCAAAGACTTCGTGGCCTTTGGCGCGGACAAAGTATACACTGTTCAGGATCCGTCGCTGGGGAGTTACCAAGTTCATTCGTATTCAGACGTGCTGACTCAGATAACTCAAACCTACCGACCAGATGTCATACTCATCGGAGCAACTAGAAACGGACTTGGACTTGCCGCACGGCTTGCGGAACGCCTGAAGACTGGATGTTGCACAGAATGTTCGAAGCTAGACATTGATTCAGAGAAGAAATGCGTGGTTGTTGACCGTCTCGTACTCGGAGGAAACATAACCGAAACGCTGATCATCCGATCGAGGCCCCAAATCTTCACTCTCCCGAAGGGAGTCTTCCAGCCACTAGCCAAAGAGCCGAATAGAACAGGAGAGACTGTACCAGTCCAACCAAAGATAGCTGAATCTCCTGTGAAGGTTCTTGGACGGAAGACGAAACAGTTCGCAGGAGTGAGAGTCGCGGAGGCTGAGGCGATCGTCTCATTTGGACGTGGGCTCAAGAAAAAGGAAGATATGCCGATTGTCGAGGAACTTGCGAAGGCTATCAACGGGGTTGTTGGTTGCTCTAGGCCGATCGCTGAGGACCTGAAATGGCTCCCGATCGATCAATACGTAGGATTGTCCGGCCAGAAAGTTGCACCGAAACTCTATATCGCCTGCGGCATTTCGGGCCAGATACAACATATTACAGGCATTCAGAACGCCCGTGTTGTGGTGTGTGTGAACACGGACTCGAAGGCACCTATCTTCGAGTATGCCGACTACGGGATCGTTGGGGACCTTTACAAGATCTTGCCAGCCCTGACGGAGGCATTCAAGCAACTCTCATCACGAAAGTAGTTCCCGCCTCTGACCGCTTCTGAGAGCGGCCCACACTATGACCGTATCATAGTCAGCATCATTTTGAACCTTCTAGGGCCTTCTAGGGCCTTCTAGGGCGTGCGCTTCGTTGGCAGGCATCAAAATAGCCTCGCCCTTCTTCACCCGGTGACTCTTCCCCGAGACAATCACCGTGGCCTCGCCATCGAGAATACAGACGAGGGCATCAAACGGTGCTGTGTGCTCACTCAGCCCCTGCGCTTCATCAAAGGCAAACAGAGTGACAGTACCTGTCTTCTTCTCGATTATTGCCTTGCTCACTATGGCGCCTTCTTGATAGTTGACTAAATCAGCCAATTCTGCAGCTTTGCCTATCAGGGCTTTTCGACCCGATTCTCCTGCACCACCCGTCATCTGACTCGCCCCAAATTGATCGATACGAAAGCGTGATAGACATCTATAGACAATGTGGCAGGCAGTAGCAGGACAGGGCAGCCAAAGATTCGGATATCCGACCATATCAGCAGGTGGACAGCTGATTTCAAAATTGGAGCAGCTAAGAATTCCACAGCTGAAAGACGTCTATGTCGCCAGAGACGTAGTCAACCGCTATCTGAAGCCTACCCCGCTTCTCTACTCGCGACAGCTCTCCAAGCTTCTTGGATGTCAAATCTACTTGAAACTGGAGAATCTGCAGCCAACGAGAGCGTTCAAAGTCCGCGGAGGCGTCAACTACATGGAGCATAGGAAAGAAGAAGCGCTCAGCCGCGGCGTCATCACAGCCTCCACCGGAAATCATGCTCAGTCAATCGCTTACGCAGGTTCTCTGTTCGGAGTAAATGTTCGCATTGTCATGCCTCATGGTGTTCCAGAGATCAAGACCGAGGCAATCAATGATCTAGGCGCCGAAGTGATCTTCCACGGCAGCTACTATGAAGAGGCCCGCGAGTACGCAGAGAAACTGTCCTACCAGAGAGGATTCCTGTATGTGCACGGCATCAACGAACCACTGCTGTTCGAAGGTTTCGGAACTATGCATCTTGAGGTCTTTGATGAGCTTCGAGACGTGAACGTGGTCATCGTTCCAATTGGTGGTGGGTCTGGAGCTTCCGCCGCATGCA
>CAYGWT010000090.1:0-5186 GCA_964353625.1 uncultured Candidatus Bathyarchaeia archaeon
AGTCAGGATAGGAGTCAAAGTGTGGCATATTCGCGGAAATGGTAATCTTGAACGCCAAGTCGATCTAAGCATCTTTCAGGACGAGAAACCAGAGTGAAGTTCTGCATAACGGACTTCAAAGGGAGCGTCTGATGAATCAAAACAACATACTATAGCAGTTATGGTCGGGAAAATTCGTGGTCACGCGAGGACATCCCAAAACATCATACTCATACATATGGTATGTCTTGGATGGGACCCATAACCGTTCGACTTACAAGGTTTGACTTGCAGAGAGATGTCGGGATTCTAGGTTCATCATAACCCGGATTCAGCCTTCTTGAAGGTTCATTATGACCCACGTATTTGCACAGGAGAACCAGCACATTGCGCGTACTCGATAGATCATAACCCAAAAAGGGGCGGCGTAGGCTGCCCGCGCAGGTTTGCAGTCGTTACTGGAGAATGAGAAACTGCTCGATCCGTTCCATTGCGAGGCCATCACGTTTGCCGAACACTATCGATTGTAAATCTGATGCTTCGTAGTTCATGAGATAGGCGAATGCAAGGGGCAACCCAGCGCAGAACGGGAAGCCGGTAAAGGCCGACAGGCAACTGGTTGCGTGTTGTCGACGAAGCAGCACGTCTAGCGGGTAAAGCGAGTCACCCTCCTTGTAAGTATCAAGGAATCTCTCCACAGAACTGGCGTAGACTGTCTTTGAAAAAGATCTCAAGGCGTTGGTCGTGGATCCCGCATTGGTTGCTTCCACGATAGCTTCACCAATGCGGTACTTCACGGGTACCAGCATTTGCTGAAGATCATCATTCGAGATTCCGAGCGTTTTCGATCGAGATATGAGGAGGAGGTTGGTAGAGTCGATTCGTTCACCCACTAAACCTTGAACAGACTGCTTGTCCATCCAATCTCGCATACCGGTTGCGTCCCACATGCGTGTGAGCACGTGCTTGTCGACGATCGCCTCTATGAAAGGCAGAGGCCTTTTCTCTGCCAAGGCAGAAGAAATCTCGCCATAAAGAGAGGGCACACCGGCGACTTGGACTAGTCGTTCTACGTTCCGCGTTTCCACGGCGCTGAGAAGAGAGTCATCTTTCAGATCGCCGCGCATGGTCTCTGTCTGCAGCCCTTCAATGTCATGTGCCACCATCAATCTCAAGCTAGACTTCAGAGATTCAAGGCTATATTGGCTCGCGTACTCATCCAGCAGTCGTGCGCAATCATCCGGAGACAACCTGGCAAGCTTCTTTGCAAGCTTCGTCATCTTTGCGTCGAATAAAGACTGCCAGGAAATCGGATCAACGAGTTCGCCTGTTGTTGGAGAACCTTCAAAATAGTCCTCTTCCTGCAGGATCGATATGCACTCAGATGAAGTCGAACATCTCAGCAAACGGTCGTACCCATTCGTGCCAAACATCTTGGACTTCATTGCACGGACGGATGCTGAGACTTGCGCATATCTTGAAGCTCGGTTCGTTGACACTGCCGTTTGCCAGCTTCTGGATCGTCAATTAGGAAGTGAAGAGTATCTTGGATACTTCGGTAAGCAACTGTGTCTTGGTCAGTTTGAGCTTAGCCTCCAAGGTGCAATCCACTCGCACCTTATCATCCTGTGAGGTAGCAATGGCTCCCCCTATTGTCTCAATAGTCTGATCCCCGAGAACGGCTGTTTTTGGGGTTTTCACAGTGGCAAGTACTTCCTCAAGCAACTTCGAGCCTCGGTATCGAGGCAGGTCCGTCCCAGATAAAGCAACTTTGACTCCTGCAGATGGAATTGCTTCAATTCCACGGGCGATTGATTTCACAAGAAACGGGCGATATCGGGATTCGTCGCGACAAAGCTCAACAAGCTTTGTCTGCACCTCCTTCATGATATCGTCGAGGATCCTGTTCTTCTCGGTTAGATACGCTATGCGAGCTTTCTGCTTTTCTTGGCTTAGCCGTCTATTGACAGCGGCATCGCATTCAGTCTTTGTGTTTCGAACGATCTCTTCTGCTTCTCTCATGGCGTCAGCTCTTGCTCTTGAGACGCTATCCTCGATCTGAGTTAGGCCTTCTCTCTTGATTTCCTCGGCTTTTGCCCTACCTTCCTTCATGATGTCTTCCACGAGTCTGTCTAAACCGACACTCATCGACAGTCACCCCACGCGTCAAGAAAGGAGCAGCTTGATGGCTGCCTCCACGGACTGGTTTCGTTTGTCCTTCGAGATCTGGGATAGTGATTGAATCTGCCTCTTCACTTCCAAGGCTATCTTATCAGCCTCTCGAGCACCGACTCCCTCAGCTTCGGCGAGCGCCTTCAGCCTTTCCTCATTTGCTTTGCGAAGGATCTCTTGCCTCATTGAAGCGGTTCTGTTAGGAATATTTCTCTTCATTTCGGAGATCTCTAGTTTGCTTGTTTCGAGTATCTCTTGGCTTTGTTTCTCTGCATCTACAATTTTCTTCATGACTTCAAGCGATGACAAAGCTATCATTCTCCGTTCTTGAGCTTCCCGCCCTGATGTGGAGGGGGAGCAGCAAATAGCTTTTTGTGAACCGCATAGCTGACCGTGAGATCACGGGGATCAGACTAAGGTCTTAATATGTCGTTGATTGAACAGCTACGGATCTGCGAGGTTCAGACATGGACTGGTCTACAGTGCTGATACTGGCGCCGCTTCCGCTCTTCGGTTTGCTGACGCCCGCTGTCGGTCTATTGCACCGCCGGCTAGGTGCTAGGCACCTTGTGCCATACTGGACTATGGCAGCACTGGTAATCTCACTCGCTTCGGCTCTCGTAGTGCTCTTCCGAAATTCACCACAGCCCATACTTGTCTACGGCGTGCTCAACTTCGATGCGTTTTCTATGTTCTTTGCAGCCATCTTCCTGTTCATTTCGACGCTTGTCAACATCGCATCGATATCGTACATGAGACAGGACGAGAACAATCTAGCGTACTATGGCCTACTTCTCTTCTCTACCTTTGGAATGATGTTAGTGGCGCTATCTGTAGACTTGGTCGCACTATTCATTTCATGGGAATTGATGAGCATCCCAACATATGTTCTCACGGGCATTTTCAAGAAAGCCCCAGCTTCCAATGAGGCAGCCGTCAAGTACTTCCTGACCAGCGCGTTGTCATCTGGCCTGATCATCTATGCCATATCATTGCTTTTCGGAGTGACAGGAAGCACCAATATCATTACGATTAGTGAGACTTTGAGTTCTCAGAACCTATTGCTGAAACCGATGAGTATTCTCGCCGTAGCACTTTTTATCGCCGGTTTCGGAATGAAAGTTGCAGCGGTTCCATTCCACATGTGGATACCAGACGCATACGAAGGTGCTCCCACAACGATTGCTGCATTGTTAGCAGCGGGAACAAAAGCTGGCGGATTTGCGGCGTTGCTGAGAGTTTTCGTTGTCGCTTTGATTTTCTTCAAAAGTGACTGGTCAACGATCTTTGCTGTGATTGCCTTGTTAACGATGACACTAGGCAATGTGGGAGCGTTGATGCAGAAGAGTTTCACTCGTATGCTCGCCTATTCCAGCATTGCCCAGTCAGGCTACATAATGATCGGTCTCGCTGCCCCCACCGCACTTGGCATCGGAGGTGCTCTATTCCACATTCTGAACCATTCGGTGATGAAGTCTGCGGCTTTCTTGGTGGCTGCAGCTGTCTTGATGAAACTGTCAACGACCACTCTTGACGGTTACTCTGGATTGGGAAGGAGGATGCCTTACACGGCGTTTACCTTGAGCATATTGTTGCTGGGGCTCGCAGGGGTTCCTCCTCTTAGTGGTTTCATGAGCAAATTGATTCTTTTCACTGCCGCTGTGGACTCAAACCTGTATTGGTTGGCGCTAGCAGGTGTGTTGAACAGTGCCTTCTCTCTTGCATACTATGGCTGGGTCATAAAGCGAATGTACCTTGACGAAGCGCCTGATACGACGCCGGTAAGAGAGCCTCGCCTCTTTGTGGGAGTGCTAACGTTGTCGACTGCAATCACGGTCTTGATCGGGGTCTACCCCGAACCGTTTTTCTCGCTCGTGCTACGCATCGCAACCGCGCTCTAGGCTTTTTCGAGTCTGCAGATCTCGCTGGGCGCCTCTAGAGTGCGATTTATTGCGATCTCGCCAATGATCTTAGCATCCTTTGCAATGTCGGCTAAGTTCCAAACGATCGTACGTAGGCAAACCGCAAGACCAACGTCCTTTACCGAGCCAAGAATTTTTTCTGTCAGTTTCCTTTGCTCCTTCATGGCCAGCTCACTGCCGGCAATCGCATCGTTAGCTAGTTTGACGTCAAGAGTCAATAATGCCTTCATCATTTTTTCAGAGACTGACTGAACCATTATGCTGAATTTCGTAATCCCTTCGAGTATCTGCTCGTTTGCGGCACCTAGCTCCTTCACGGACAACACCTCTTTCGCGATATTTTCTGCGGAGTCAGCCATCTCTTCTAGGGTCTTCACTACCACCCTATTTCCTGCGACGTGAGTTGGTGATAATATTCCGATCTTTGTGCCCACGCTTCTGTCGCGAATTGCAAGGAGGAGTTGTCTGACAACAAGCCAGTAGATTCGGTCAGCCTCCGTTTCCATATGCGAGACTTCGTTCGCGAGATCTAGTCGCTTTTCGACGAGTGCCTTGACAGCGGTTTCTTGCATCGAGGAAACCACTACGTGGAGCCTACGAATGAGTCCATAGACAGGGAATTTCGTGGGATCGACGAAGCTTTGTACCGTCACTTGCTTCAGAGTCTGTTCGACTATGCCCAGACCTGTCAGCCGTTGGGTTGCTCGTCTAGTTTCTTCAAGGTGCTCGAGTTTAAGCTCTCGTTTGGAGACCACTTGGATTGTGTCATGGCCGAGTATGTAGTTCCCCGTGATGAGTCGACTGAGGAGGTCGGGTTTGTCGCACAGGTCAGCGTCTATTATGCACTTTTTTGCTTCTTCATGCTTCTGCTCTAGACCAGTAAATACTCTAAGCGACCCGTCATCCTCTCTTCTGATTGAAACTACGTCCCCTTTTTTGAGATTGACTTCTTGGACCCAGCTGCGGGGGAGAGAGACTGTAAGGGTCGAGTAGCCGACGCGTTGTACTTTTCTTGCCTCCAAACCAACATCCTCCTCATGGTATTTACTAGCCATAGTCTTGTCCTAATTTATATATCCTGCCCTTATGAATTGACCAATTCTAATCCGGAAC
>CAYGWT010000091.1:0-29857 GCA_964353625.1 uncultured Candidatus Bathyarchaeia archaeon
CCGCGGCCCGAACGTATTCACTGCAGTGCGTATCGAGGCCGAGATCTCTTCTACGGTCTCCACCTGAAGTTTTACTGAAGAAACGCAGCCATAGGCAAGGAGCTTGCCGGAGCGTTCTAGCTCAGCTTTGGCGTATGCATGTAAATTCTTGGGAGAGCCTGCGAACTCGTGGTGGACGATGTTGGCTTTGGTTTCAAGCAGGACCTTCTTGGCCAATGGTGTTATCGTGCCACAGACATGAATCGCGGAGAAGCCCGATATCTCACCTATCACGGTGTCAAGCATCTCAATAACGAATTTTTCATCATACTTAAAGAGAACTTTGCGTCCGAGCATGACTGAGAGGAAAGGCTCGTCCAAGTTGACCAAGTCGAATCCAAGCTCGTTGAGCCGTTTGCATGATCGGCTGAGAGCCTCAGCGAGAACTTTCACGACTCCTGGCTTTGACGTGCCACATGTCATCAGATTCCTTCTGTTCAGATAGCTGGCAAGCGTGAAAGGACCTGTGACACAGGCTTTCAGACCTTTCACCCTGGAGAGGAGATCATGCTCACGTAGAAACGTCACGTAGTGCTCCGCTCGTTCCACACCGATAGGCTCAGACGGAGGCTCTATCTCGTCGGACGAGAGCGAAGCTTCCTCTCCTCTGATCTGAATCTTAGGCTCGAGTTTAGAGAGCGGGATTAGAAATTGTAGGCCCATGTTAGTGGGATTGGAGGGTGAGCCTTGAAGCTGAGGATAGCATGGATAGCCCAAGCCTACGGAAAGCTTGTCGAGTATCGCCCCCTCAAAGTTCGTTCGGTCACCGTTGAAATCGTCGAGGATCGGCAGGCTACCGGTGTCCGTAGTTGTGAGCAGCAATTCATCCAGTCGCTTCTTCAAACCTGCTCCGTCCGATTATGATAGTGGAACACTTCTCAGCTTGCTTGTACCAACAAGAGGGGAGGTTGGATTATGTATGTGTTGTAGAAAGGGCGAAAGCAGCCATTCTTAGGACGGTTTTTAGTCTAGATCACTTATCCAGTCTCAAACTTGCTGCTGCTTGTCCCACTCCCTTGGATGGAATCACAATGCTTAAGATACGACCTATTGTCCGATATGTTAAGCCGAGTGTGAAGTAGATGTCAACGGAAGGAGAAGGGCAGCCACCTGCTGCTGTGAACGTCAAGGTCGAGGGCCTTGGCCCAGAATCTAGGCAAGTGAACGTTACCGTGAAGGTGGTCTCGAAGGGCCAAGCCCGCGAGACCGTTTCTCGGAGAGATGGCTCGACGCATCGAGTTGTAGATGCTCTCGTCGGAGATGAGACCGGCTCGGTCTTCCTCACACTGTGGGACGACAACATCGACAAAGTCAATGAGGGCGACACGATAAACGTCAAGAACGGCTACGTCTCGCTCTTCCGCGGATCGATGCGGCTAAACATAGGCCGCTACGGTTCATTGGAGACGGGCGCTCAGCCGATTGAGAACGTCAATGCTGACAACAACCTTTCCAGCAAAGAGATTCCCATGCCTGAAAGGCGAGGGTACCCCAGTTCCAGGCCTAGATATCGGGACGATGGCTCGGGAGACAGGGGACGAGGCAGAGGATACGGCGGCGGTCGCAGAGGAAGATACTAGGAACGAGTCACTCCAAGTTCCAACCGTAGAGCTTGAGTTGCTTCGCAGAGTAGTGCGAACTCTGGACTGACGTTTCGAAGAGTGAAAATTGCCTCCGAAGCTTCGCTACCCTTAAATCAAGTTCTCTCTACGCTCAGAACCCGGTCTCGCTTATGGAAGAACTTGTTCGCTATGCGGTTGATTCTGCTTCTGCGAGAGGAGTGGAATATGCTGAAGCAAGGCTTCACATCGACTCGGGCAGCGGAGTCACTCTAACCAACGGAGCGCCAGAGCCGGTTCAGCTGGCTAAGGCTGAAGGTATCGCGGTCCGCGTGCTTGTCGATGGCGCGCTCGGATTTGCGTCCACAAACGACCTCTCTAGGGAATCTTTGAGTGAAGTTGTTGATATCGCATGCAGAACGGCGAAAGCGTCGAAGAGACTTGTCACCAAACCAATACGCCTGTCAGAGGAGAAGGCAGAGCAGGCAAGCTGGGAGACGAAAGCGCGAAGATCACTTCTCGATATTACGATCGAGGAGAAAGTACGGGTCCTCGAAGACATCGAAAAGAACCTAAGCCCTGATGTTGTGAAGGTAGATCTTCCTTCTCGGACGCTTGTTCTGATGGATGACATGACCGACCGATACTTTGCTAACAGCGAAGGCTCGAAGATTCACGGGGTAGCATCCAGGATCGGTTTGCTGTTTCTCCTTACTGCAACTGTGCCCGGGAAAGGAACGATCCAGAGAATCGGTCAGAAGGGCGAGACGGGCGGATGGGAACGACTCGAGGCATGGAATCCCTCGAAGTATGTTTCCGAAGAGGCGGCAACGCTGGGGAAGATTCTTCGTGAAGCAAGACCGGCCACTCGAGAGGAGATGGATCTGGTTCTCGGATCGGAGGTCACTGGCATCGTTTGTCACGAATCCTGTGGACATCCTCAGGAAGCAGACAGAATCTTAGGCAGGGAAGCCGCGCAGGCTGGAGAATCCTACATCAAGCCCGACATGATCGGGCATCGAATTGGCACGGAAGCCGTCACCGTTGTAGACGACCCTACCGTTCCAAACTCGTACGGCTTCTACCAGTACGATGAAGAGGGCGTGCGAGCAGGCAGAAGAATTCTAATCAAGAATGGAATTATCGCAGGATTCTTACAGAATCGCGAAACCGCTGCAGAACTCGGTGTGAGCAGCAACGGAGCGGCTAGAGCCGTAAGCTACGATAGGGAACCTATCATCAGAATGGCGAATACGTACATGCTTCCAGGCGACCACACCGACGAAGAGTTGATCGAAGACATCAGCAAGGGCGTCTTCATCAAGACATTCATGGAATGGAATATTGACGACAGACGCTACAATCAGAGATACGTAGGGCTCGAAGCCTACCTGATCGAGAAAGGAGAGATCACAAGCCCCCTAAGGAATCCGATTCTCGAGATCACTACACCGGGACTCTACGGCAGTGTGGATGCTGTTGGAAAGACCGTGGAATACGAGGCGGCCACATGTGGAAAAGGCGAACCAATGCAAGGAGCTCCAGTATGGCATGGGGGACCGCCAATACGCCTTCGAAAAGTCAAACTGGGAGGCTAGCTTCGTGAACCTAGAACAGATTGTAGATCAGGCTGTCGACTACGGCCAGAAACTCGGAGTGAGAGAAGTGGCCGCGACTGTGACTCATGAAAGGCGCAAGATGCTCAAGTTCGCGAACGACTCTGTCACAGTTGTGCAATCGTGGGATCAGATAGTTCCGAGCGTCTACCTGCTCTCAGAACGTAAACGTGCAGGAGCCCGCGTGGAGAATCCTAACATTGACACATTGAAAGAAGTCATGAAGACGCTAAAGGCCGCGATGGATATCACGAAACCAGGTGAAGTCAAATCTACTCTTCCTAAAGGACCGTTCAAGTATGATCCTGCTCCGCAGACTTACGATGCTCGCATCCCTAAGATGACAGACGAGCTGGTGGATTTCGCCGAAGAAGCCATTAGTGCAGCTCACGTCGAGGGAGCGAAGCGATCCTCCGGCGTAATCGTGACTAGTGAATCGGAGAGATATGTGAAAACCTCTGCTGGAGCTGAAGGCCGAGATAAAGGAACGAACATCGACATATCAATACGAGCGTTTGTCACTGATGATTCGAGCGGCCAGGGTAACAGTTGCGCAACTCGACTTGAAGACTTCAATCCCAAACTTGCAGGAGCGGAAGCGGGAAAGATCGCGAACCAGGCTAAGAACCCGATCTTCGGAGACGAGGGCAAATATACAGTGCTGTTCGGGCCCTCCATAATGGCAGAATTTCTCAACAGAACGGCAGACTTTGCATCGGCTTACTCCGTAGATCTCGGCCTATCCTTTTTCACGGGAAAGGTAGGTCAGAAAGTCGCTTCCGAGAAGCTCACGTTGATTGATGATCGACGTATGCCTTGGGGCATAAACTCCTGCACGCTGGACGATGAAGGATACCCGACGCAACGGACTGCCATTATCGACCATGGCATTCTGAAGACGTACCTGCACAGTTCGTATAGCGTTGCCAAGTACGGCGGGACGTTAACCGGGAGCGCGTTCTATGTCGGGGGATCATGGGGGATAGCTCCAGTGGCCCTGAACGTAATCGTTGAGCCTGGAGAATACCGTCAAGAAGAACTCTTTGAGCACGTACAAGATGGACTGTATCTGACCAACAACTGGTACACGCGATTCCAAAACTATCAGACAGGTGATTTCTCATCAATCTGCAGAGACGGCGCGTTCGAGATCAAGAACGGCAGAATTGAACGATCACTGAAAGGGCTTCGCATCAGCGATAACATGCCCCGCATATTGCAATCAATCACCTCGCTCTCAAAAGAAAGGAAATGGGTCAAATGGTGGGAAGTGCCCACTCCGGTCTATCTCCCTCACATGATCGTCGAGGACGTTGGAATTACGAGAGCCACCAAATAGTTCTACGTGAATTTCACTTGCAGACTCCCAAATGTTAAGAACACTACCGGTGAGCGACCACGATCCAAAGAACTGCAAAAATTATGGCTTGCGTCGCTGCCTATAACGAAGAGAACACGATCGCAGACGTTCTGGTCAACGTTATTCCTCACGTTAGTGAATTGGTCGTGATCGATGATGGCAGCGAGGACAATACCCGTCTCATAGCAGAAAACCATGGGGCCCTCGTGATTCATCACCCCCACAATCTTGGAAAAGGAGCCGCTTTGAGGCACTGCTTTGACCTAGCAAGGAAGAGAGGAAGTGACATCGTCGTCACGCTAGATGCTGACGGGCAGCATGATCCCGACGATATCCCAAGCCTAGTCATCCCAATACAGGCATCTGAGGCCGACATTGTGATTGGATCCAGAACAATGAACATGAAGGCTCTGAAATCCATGGGCCTTGTAACATTCACATCAAACCGTCTCGTCTCCTGCCTGCTATCGGCTAGGTATGGCGGTGACTTCACGGATGTTCAGACCGGGTACCGAGCATTCAGTGTCGCTGCGATCCAGCGAATACTTCCTCGTCTGAAGTCTACGGGATTCGAAATCGAATTGGAGATTATCTACAAAGCAAGACTGCTTGGGCTGAAGCTCAAAGAGGTCCCTGTGAACATTCGAAAGAGAACAGAGGGTAAGACAAAATTCACCTTCCTACTGAGAATAAGGAGCCTGTACTTTGCCTTCAAGTACATAATGTCATTGAGACATCGTGACTGACCACCTACCGTTACCAAGCTGGAGCGAAGAATGCAAGGGCCTCACCATGCCAACAACTCAAAAGCGCCAATCACAAGAGGCTTCTATGAAAGAAACACGGTCAAAGTTGCAGAGGAACTCCTCGGAAAGACCCTCGTTAGAAGACTCGGATCCACAGTGCTGGAAGGAATAATCGTCGAGACCGAAGCATATCGAGGGGCCGACGACCCTGCCAGCCACGCCTACAGAGGCCCTACCCGAAGGAACGAAGTCATGTTCGGCGAGCCTGGACACGCTTACGTCTACTTCACCTATGGAATGCACTATTGCCTTAACGTAACGACGGAAACCGCAGGGCAAGCAGGAGCAGTGCTAATCCGCGCAGTCCAACCTGTCAAAGGTCTGGCGGAGATGAAAAGACGACGCGGGACTGAGCATGTGAAGGATCTATCCAATGGACCGGCGAAGCTCACACAAGCGTTCGCTGTGACCAAAACCCTGAACGGTCATGACCTCACATCAAGAAAGAAATTGTACGTCACTAAACCTTCCCATCAGATACCGCTCAACATTACGATTGGGACCAGAATAGGAATTAGATCAGGTAGCGAGAAACCATGGCGTTTCTTCGTCAAAGACAACCCATACGTCTCTAAGCGGTAACAGTTGACCCAAGTCTGGACGTAACAGAGGCAACGAAAGAAGAATCTTCGGCAGGCTTCCGGCCAAAAGCAATGGTACTCAGGTGAAATTTGAGGTAAGAATTGTCAAACGGCGATTGGTGAAAAACGGGCATGTGTAGATGAAGTCAGTACTTCTCGACTTCACCGTGCACCTGACCTACCTTAAGCAGGGCTAAGTGATGCACGTTCGAAGGTACTCGGAGTTTTCCAGTATTGTGTATTCTTTCGATTCGGTGAAAGGCTTCTTTGTCAATGTCCCTGTCAAGGGTCAGGGTGCCGCTGTTCTCCAGTTGAAATTGCCCTAGCTCATCGTGAAGGCCGAGGATGTCTGACTTTGAGAGGCTCACAGAGCCTGTGAAGACAAGCTTCTTGGTGTCGAACACGCTTTCGGGTACGACGGCTCCTTCGTTCATGTAGCCCCGCATCGCGTCGTTGACTATGTCGGCGACGTTCTTGCCTTGCTCCTTAGCGCGTGCTACGATTTTGTTGTAGAGGTTCCTGTCCAACCCGCGTATGAGGACAGCATTGTTAGCCAAGCAAAACAACCTACAAAAGTAATTCCGTATATCTTGCTTACTTGCTTACACTGCTTACCTATGTTGCTTATAAATCTTGTTAAATGTCTTAAGATGCTTACAACAGTAGCATTAGACAACGCGAAACGCCCGCAACAAAAGAAAAGAGGAAAACTAGATTGATGAACGATAGCTCGACCAGGCTCCTGATAGAAGAATTCCAAGAACTGAGGCAGAATCAAATCAGGAAGTGCGAGTGGTGCCACCAACCCTTACCTAATGAACGATATCACCTGCGAATCTGCCCAAAATGCAGGAAGGCAACCATCGATGCCTTCCTGAAGGGTGAACTCTAGACAGGACACTGAGAGCACTTTCATACTTGGAACCAATCCATTCACATGGATATCTTATCGATTGACGCTTGAGATCTCAGCGAAGCACACTGCACGGATCTCTTCTCATTCCAATGCTTCCTATCCGGTTGAAGCATGCGGAGTACTGATTGGAACAGTGGCTGGTGATGTACGCACTGTCACAGAGGTCTGGCCCTCCAAGAATCAGCTTTCTTCTGGGTCTTCATATGAGATCGACCCAGATACGCTCCTTCGCGCCTTCTCCTACTCGGAACGCAGTGGACTGGAAGTCATCGGTTTCTATCACAGTCATCCATTCTCTTCGGCGAACGCATCAGATGTTGACAAAGCACGGGCAAACTACCCGGGCCTCTCATACGCGATCTACTCGATCCCGAGAAAAGAAATTGAATCATTCAACTTTGATGGAAGACAACTCCTCCCGGAACCTGTGAAGACATTTCGGGACTGAAACCTTGTTTTCCGAGGCAGTCAGTTTGCATTATCACATGATTGAGCCCAAGTAAGATTGATCCTCGTATAGCCATTTCCAATGAGGACCTCCGAGGCTCATGCGAAGTGGCGAGATGGACTCGACGAAATCGAACGAGAGTTCTCGCTGTCAGATACGACTCGATTGAGATTGCTCAACCAAGTAAAGTGGACTGCGCACTGACATGCATTGCGCGTCCTTTTCTTCGATCTTTGTTGGGTAAAGTACGAGATCAGAATCCAGGTTTCAGTCTAGAGCGTTTCAGCAGATATCTTCGTTAAGATGCTCGCCGGGGCCATCGCATCTGTCATAAAAGACTTTTCAGAAGACTGTGATGGAAGCCAACGGTGTCGCCCGACAATGCATTGGACTGAGTGGTGGGCCCGTTGACGTGGGCAAATATGATCTAGCAACCCCTAGTACAGCATTATATACACATTTGTCGAAAACTATTAAAGTCGTACGAAGCGCCGGTACCTTTGCTTAACACTTTTGGAGCAAGAGACCTTGGTAGAGGATAGCACCCGCCCAGCAGGAACCACGGACGGTCATCCATTGAGCACGATAAACCAGATTCGAAAGCGTGACGGACGACTCCTAACCTTCGACCAGAACAAGATCACATGTGCCTTGGCCAGAGCTATCTCTCCGACTATTGGAAAGGACCAGACCCTAGCTCAGCGGCTGTCTGACCAAGTCGTGAAGATCCTTGAAGAGAAGTACGACGGGTGCACTGTTCCGACTGTAGAGGAAGTCCAAGATACTGTCGAGAAGGTCTTGCTTGATAACGGTCAAGCGAAGACAGCGAAGTCATACATCATCTACCGGCAGAAGAGAGCAGAGGTAAGAAGAGAGAAGCAGCGCATACTCGAGAAAGAGGAGATAGATGAGGTCGACAAGCGCTTCGACCTGAACGCTCTTCGTGTGCTGAAGGCGCGATATCTCAGGAAGGATGCCGATGGCAAACTCATTGAAACTCCGAAACACCTGTTTGAGAGAGTTTCAGTTCATGCATGCCTTCCGAGCTTGCTCTATGATGATGCAGTCTTCGACAGATCTGGGAAGACCCCTGAGCATCCTGTCGAGAATTTCGATACTGTGGCAACCGAGGGCAAATTCTCAATTGGTACGTATACTCTCAACAGGTTCCACCTCGAAGCGCTGAAGCGAATGTATGATCGCTTCAATAGTGAAGGGCGTGCGAAGCTTTCATGGGACAATTTCCTCACATATCTGCGTGAGGGGAATCTTAGCAACCATGAGAGCGAAGTGAAAGCGTTCTACGATCTGATGGTTTCCAAGCGATTCTTACCGAACACGCCAGCAGTCGCAAACTTTGGCAACGTATTAGGAATGGGATCCGCCTGTTTTGTGCTTGACGTCGATGACTCCATTGAGAGCATCATGGATGCGCTCAAGAAAACAGCCGTGGTTTTCAAGGCAGGAGGAGGAATGGGGTACAACTTCTCGAAGTTGAGACCTGAGGGCGACTATGTCAGCTCTACTTCAGGGATTGCCTCAGGTCCGATAAGCTTCATGACTCTCTTCGATACGATGACGGAGGTCATCAAGCAGGGTGGAATACGACGTGGCGCCAACATGGGTATACTGAATAGCAATCATCCTGATATCGAGAAGTTCATCACTGCAAAGAAAGGAAACCGTGCACTAAGAAATTTCAACATCTCCGTTCTCATCATGCCAGACTTCTGGGAGTACTATGAGAAAGACAAACCCTACCCTCTAGTGAACCCTCGAACAAAGGAGGTCGTGCGAACGACGAACGCAAGGCGACTCTTCGACATGATAGTCTTTCAAGCCTGGGAGAGCGCGGAGCCGGGGGTAATATTCTATGACCACGTGAACAAGTACAATCCTTTCCTGAAATCACTTGGGCCCATAGTCACGACTAACCCATGTGGAGAAGTCCTTCTCTACCCCAACGAGTCGTGCAATCTTGGTAGCATCAACGTCTGGTCATTCGTCAAGGAACAATCCGATGGACAGGTTCTACTGGATTGGGATGCCCTGAGGCAAACGGTTGAGTTAGCAACTCGCTTCCTTGACAATGTCATTGACGTGCATCGGTTCCCTCTGAAGGAAATCGAGGAGATGACCTTGGCCACAAGAAAGATAGGCCTCGGCGTAATGGGCCTTGCCGACCTCCTATACGAGTTGAAGAAGCCATACAATAGTGAAGACGCTCGCGAGTTCATGGAGCAACTGATGGAATTCATCAACTACCATTCCAAACTCGCATCAATACAACTTGCGAAAGAAAGAGGACCGTTCCCATACTACGATAGGAGCTTCTATCCCGAGGGAAGGCTCCCATTCAAAGGATCCGAGCAGAAGGACCGATGGAAACTGCCTTGGGACAAAGTGATGCAAGAAATCAACAGATCAGGCTTGAGGAACAGCTACACGACTGTGATCGCTCCAACTGGAAGCATCTCCATGATTGCAGGGTGCAGCAGCGGAATCGAGCCTGTCTACAGCCTTGTCTACGAAAAGAATGTGAAGGTTGGAAGCTTCTACTACATTGACCCCGTCTTCGAGAAAGTAATGACATCACAGGGACTCTACGATGAAGAACTGATCAGAGACATCAGCGGAGCAGGCGGCACAGTCCAATCTATCAACTACATTCCAAGCAACATCAAACGCGCCTTTGTTACAGCCATGGACGTCAACCCCGAAGACCACGTACGAGCCCTAGCTGGGTTCCAGAAATGGGTAGATTCCTCAATATCGAAAACGAACAACTTCCCAGCCGACGCTACCGTAGACGATATGCGTGAAAGCTACCTACTTGCCTACAAGCTCGGATGCAAGGACGTAACGGTGTTCAGAGACACCTCAATCAAAGGCCAAGTGCTCGTCACGCCTGGAAAGACGCAAAGCAGCGAAAACCCGACTAGTACAAGCAAGCCAATGAGCGGAACACGGACCTTCGCAACAGGGACGAGGCAGCGCCTGCAGGTCATGGCGATTGGTGCTCCCATAGCCAGCCCGGATTCAGCGAACTACTTTATGGGAAAGGGACAGAACGGCGAGAAACCCAGTTACTGTCCACAATGCTACGGATTCGTTGTCTTCCAAGAGGGATGCTACATCTGCCCCGAGTGCGGCTGGGGCGCATGCAGCTAGCCTCACATGGATATAGTCTCGCGTTCGGAACGAGTTGAGAAATCACTTCACTCTAATGGCATCCTGCCCGTTCATATAGAGTCTAAGAACGTCAGGGATCACTATCGAGCCGTCGCTTTGTTGAAAGTTCTCCATAATTGCTATCAGAGTTCGTTCGGTCGCCACGAAGGTGCTGTTGAGCGTGTGCACGTACTCGGTCGGATCGCTTGTTCTGTCCCTGTAACGGACATTTGATCTCACCGCCTGATATGATGTGCAGTTACTGCAGGATACTGCTTCTCGGTAGCTATTCTGTCCTGGCAGCCAGACCTCAAGATCGTACTTCTTGGCGGCGACTGTTCCGAGATCTCCGCTGCAGACATTGACTATTCTGTAGGGCAGATTCAGGGCTTGGAAGAGTTCTTCGGCGTTTGAGATGAGTTGCTCGTGTTCATTCCATGAGTCTTCAGGTTTGCAGAAGACGAACTGCTCCACTTTCTCGAATTGATGGACTCGGAAGATCCCTTTCGTGTCTCGCCCGTGGGCTCCCGCCTCTTTTCTGAAGCATGGGCTCACTCCTCCGTATTTCAGCGGTAAGATCTTTCCATCAATAATTTCTCCAAAGTGTAGTGCGTTCAGTGCATGTTCGGATGTGGCGAGAAGATAGAGGTCTTCGCCCTCGATCTTGTAGATCGTTTCCTCAAAGTCTGAGAGCGCAATAGCGCCTGAAAGGACTTCTTTTCTCAGAAGGTAGGGCGGCTGTATGAGTGTGTAACCTTTTCGTGCTAAGAAGTCGAGAGCATAACTGATCAGAGCATAGTTCAGCTTCACTAGATCCTTCTTAAGATAGTAGAACCTCGCACCGGCGACTTTTGCGGCCCTTTCTAGGTCGATTAGATCGAGCTTGAAGGCGAGATCGATGTGGTCAAGAGGCTTGAAGGAGAAACGGGGCGGCATGCCCCATTGTCTAACCTCGACATTGTCATGATCATCTTTTCCTGTGGGAACACTCTCATGCATGATGTTTGGGAGCTGCATCAGAATTTGGCTGATCCTTTCGCGAATGTTCCCTGTTTCCTGCTCCAATTCTCGGATTTGGTCAGGGATAGCTTCGGCTTTACGCATAACCGGTGTCGCGTCCCCGCCTTCTTTCCGTAGCTTGGCGATTTCCTCCGTGAGCTTGTTCCGCTGCTGCCTCAAAGCGTTCGCTTCAGCCTGCAGCGATCTCCACTTTTGGTCCTGTTGTAAGAGTTCGTCAACCCAAGCTAGCTTGTCGACTGCACCGCGCCTGTTCAGGTCCGCTTTCACGATGCCCACGTGTTCCCGGATGAACTTTATCTCAAGCATGCGCCTTGCATTCCCGTAAATCCATTCGCATCTTCAACGTGCAGATTACTTACATGACCTGCGGATTTCTTCTATGAAGATCTTCCATCAATACTTTTCCGCCCTAGGCGGGTTTCACGTGTGATCTCTGCGCGCTGCTGATCGCATTTCTGACAATTCGTGAAGACTCCGAGGTGAGCTGTTTCAATAGCTTAGGCGAAGGACCTTCGCAATAGATTCTGATCTTGCCCTCTGTCCCGGACTTTCTGACGAGTACCCAGCTGTCGTCGCTGAAGTTGGCTCTCACGCCATCAAACGTCCAGACCTCGCCGACTCCTCTCCATGCTGTCAATGCCTGCGAGACTTTGGTCATGACAATATCCTTCAACTCGTCTGGACATCGGAAGAAGAATCTCTCCTGAGGATTCTCCGGTATTCCGCGGAAGAGGGAGCTGACAGGTTCTCCGGTCCGATCCAGAGCTTGGATGAGTCTGCATGCAGCGTAGATTGCGTCTCCCCAAAATCCCCAAGCGGGATCTATAATCTTCCACGGTTCACAGCACAGCCTGATGCCTGCCCGATTCTCCTCATCGAGCAGCGCATGCGTTTTTCCTAGTCTCGTGCGCTCGACGGTTCCTCCCGATGAACGAGCGACTCTGTAGATGCGTGAAGACGTGTCCACGCTCGTGATGATTCTACCAGGCCCCTTTTCTGCAAGCAATAGACGAGCAAAGAAGGCGAGCACCGTGTCATTGTTGACGTACTTGCCTTTCTCGTCGATCACTGCTAGACGGTCACCGTCGCCATCGTGAGCTATTCCCAAGTCAGCTTTCAGGTTCTTCACGATGCGGCATGTTCTTGCAAGATGTTCAGAGGTTGGCTCGGCTGGCCTTCCGGGAAAACGACCGTCAGGATGAGCATTCAACGAAACAACTTCGCACCCCAACTTCGATAGGATCAGAGGAGTAAGGTTGTAAGTTGTACCGTTTGCGCAGTCAACCACAACTTTCAGCTTTCTTCGTAATGATCCCAATCGATCTAAGACGCGCTGGGAATACATCTCAATGAGATTGGGTGTTGCTATCGGCGTTCCCATTTGATCCCAAGGAACGTCCGTAAACGCCCGTTGAGAGACGAGATGCTCGAGTATTTGCTCTTCCTCGGGAACGTACTCTCTTCCCTCATGCGAGTAACATTTCACTCCGTTGTCTTCCGGCGGATTATGAGATGCGGTTACCATCATGCCGGCGTTGGCCCCTAAGGTCTGGACACCAAAAGCCATGACTGGCGTTGGCAGTGATCCTGCTTCAAGCACATCTATGCCTCCGCCCAACAGGCCGCCTAGCACGGTTACTCTAAGCTCGGCTGAGGTGGTCCTGAAGTCTGATCCCACGACGACTTGCCCTTCATTCGCGAGCATGGTACTCATTGCTCGCGCCAGATCGAGTGCAAACTTCTCTGTCACTCTGTTCTGAACGTTTCCGCGTATGCCGGATGTTCCGAAGAGCTTAGGAGGATCTTTCCTAGCGGCCACGCCTCCCCACCTACTCGAGCTTCTTGTGAAACACAACGACGGCGAGTACGAGCATAATGATTGTGTACACTGAAAGAAAGATGAAGTCTCCTGTCACGACCCCTAGGCCAGCCCCTTTTACTATGATAGATCTGAGCGCGTGAATCATATACGTGAGCGGTAGCACGTAGGATATCGGCTGTACCAGCGGTGACATGGCCTCTATGGGGTAGAATGTTCCCGACAGGAACATCATGATGTAAATCACCGGCATTATGGTCTGTACAGCCTGCATTTGAGTCCTTGAGGCCGCAGAAACAAGCGTACCCAAACTCAAGGACGCTGTCAGAAAAACGGCTAAGAATAGCGCAATCAGTAGAACGCTACCTCGAACTACGAGATTGAAAGCGTATACAGCAACAACGAGCATGGTTGTTGCACTGAGAAACCCGAACCCCATATAGACCATGAGCTTGCCGATCAGTATCTCAAATCCACTGACAGGAGTCGCGATCAGTTGTTCTATTGTCCCTCTTTCCCGTTCTCCAGCGATCGCCATGGAAATCAGGATCATTGGAAATATCTGGAGAAAGATCCCCACGATCGCGGGTGCTATGAAGTCTATGTACCTGAGCGACGGATTGTACAACACCAACAGTTCGACTTGCACGCGCAGCTTCGGCGTGAAACCAAGCGCTATCCCCTGGACGACTGGAGCTACTGCGCCTGCTGAGACGGGGTCGGATCCGTCCACCATTACGTACACGATTCCGTTGAATGATTTCACATCATCCTCGAAGGTTGATGGAATTACAATCACTACCTTCGCTAAGCCTTCTCGAACGAGCGCTTCTGCTTGAGGCTCGTCTTCTGCGTAGTATCTTATCCGGAGTGTCTCGCTCACCTTCAGCGCATCAATGAACGTCTGACTTGCTGGTCCGCCGTCCCTGTTGACAATCACTGTTGTGATGTGTTTAACCTCGCCTGTAAAGGCAAGTCCAACTATGGTCATCAATAGAAGTGGCATGAACAGAGTAAGGGCAAAGACGCGGCGATTCCTGATGAGGTGCGTCACTTCCTTCTTCGCCATCAGGAGGACTCTGTCTAATGCCGTCGTATCTCACCTGCGTCTTCGACAAGCTTGATGAAGACATCCTCCAGGCTGGGCTGCAACTGTTTTACTTGTAGAACTTCGACGCCATGTTCCCCAAGCAACGTTGTGAGTCTAGGTATGGCCGAAGCTGCTTCATTGACGACAAGCTGCACGGCACCATTCGCGACGCCAATCTCTCGAACAAAACCCGAATCCTTCAGCAGCGTTTCGGTCCTTGACAGGTCCGCAGTGACAAGCTCAATCCGCTCACCACCTACCGCCTTCCTCTTCAGTTCCGTCGGTGTACCGATCGACACGAGGCGCCCGTAGCTGATTAGAGCGAGTCTGTCGCAGAGTTCCGCTTCGTCCATGTAGTGCGTGTTGATGAAGAAGGTCACACCGAGCTTGTTGAGTTGTCTGAAATACTGCCAGAATACTCTTCGAAGAGGCGGGTCGATTCCCGCGGTGGGTTCGTCCAATATGAGTAGTTCCGGGTTGTGAATCAGGGAGACAGCAAGAGACAATCTGCGCTTCATGCCTCCGGAGAGCTTCCCGGCGAATTGCTTGCGAAACCCCTCCAATCGCACTAGTTGGAGGATCTCGACTGCGCGTCTCCGTCTTTCGTCTTCAGGGACGCGGTACACGCTTCCAAAGAACTCCAAGTTCTCCTCAACGGTTAGATCATCATAGAGTCCGTATGCTTGAGGCATGTACCCGATTCGCTGTTTTACTTCCTCAGGCTCCTTCACGATATCATGACCAACGACCAGCGCCCTCCCTGATGTCGGCATCATGAGACCGCACAGAATCCTCACCGTTGTGGTCTTACCTGCTCCGTTTGGGCCGAGAAACCCGAATACCTCACCAGTCTTGACCGACAGATCCATGTGATCAATGGCGACCAGACCACCAAACCTCTTCGTAAGGCCAGAGGTCTGGATCACGTTGTTAGTCATGCGGCCCAGACGACCCAAGGGAACAATGTTCGATTCGTTCACAGGTGAAATAGATAAGAGTACGTCTCGTACTTCCAGACAGATCTCCTGACCAGATCTTAATTGCAGGAAGATCTCATAGCATCCTCCAGATCTCATGAGGATCGGCCAGTATGACGTTGATTGAGTTTCGCGGAACTAAACCAAAGATCAGCTCGGATGCGTATGTCTCTCCAAGCGCGATTCTCATAGGAAATGTCGAAGTTGGCGAAGGTAGCAGTATCTGGGAGAATGCGGTGCTACGCGGCGATATAGGTCGAATAAGAGTTGGAAGGCGGAGCAGCGTCCAAGACAATTGCACGATTCACACGAATACGCGTGGTCAATGCATTATCGGCGACTACGTGACCGTCGGCCACAACGCAGTCATTCACGGGTCGATCGTCCGTGACTACGTAATTGTGGGCATGAATTCCACTCTCCTAGAGGGATCCGAGGTTGGACCTAACTCGATAGTTGGAGCGGGATCTGTAATCTTGGAGGGAGAGAAGATGCCGCCAAGAGTTCTCTTGGCTGGCGTGCCAGCGAAACTCATAAGGAATCTCAATGACTCAGACTTAACGGCCATCAAACACGCCGCCGAAGCGTACGTAGGACTTGTCAAGCTCTACAGAGACAAGAGTTGAGACTTCGTTGATCCAGTGCTCAAGGGAACCTCCGCTAAATTAGGCAGTTTCGCCCCAGCGGCGGAACAGGTGGTGAGGCACGTTCACCAGGTCCAAGATTCTGCCCACGATGAAGTCCACCATATCATCAATGGACTTTGGGTTCGTGTAAAACGCTGGCATTGCTGGAAGAACGATAGCACCAGCTTCTGCCACGTGGAGCAGGTTTCTAAGCTGAATTGTGTTCAGCGGAGTCTCTCTGGGCACTATGATCAGTGGTCTATGCTCCTTCAGTGTCACATCCGCCGCTCTTGTTATCGCATTGCCGGATAGGCCGTGGGCAATGGATGAGACGGTCTTCATACTGCACGGCACAATTATCATTCCGGCGGTCTTCACTGAGCCGCTTGAGGTCGGAGAGTCCAAATCATGCGACGAGAACGACCGAGTTGCCAGCTCCTCGAATCTCCGTAGATCTTCATTCTCTTGGTTCATAACGTTCTTCGCTTCGTCGCTCACCAGAAGAAGCGTCTCGTGTCCACCACGTTTCAATTCTTCAAGAAGTCGCCTTGCATAGATGGATCCACTAGCCCCGGTCACCGCTACGACAAACAGCATGGATAGACCACCCTGCTAGTCTGAGCATCATTCTAGAAGATAGGCTTCGCTATATGGCTTGATTCAGACGGACCGGCACCTACGGTTCTTGTGTGCCATAGAAAAAGGAAGAGGGGTGGAAGAGTTGGTCTAGTAATCTTCCCCGCCAGGCATGCCGCCAGGCATACCACCTGGCATGCCAGGAGGCTTACCTGAAGAACCGGATCCTTTCGAAGAGACGACATCGTCGATTCGCAGGATCATGCAAGCTGCTTCGGTTGCTGAACGAATGACTTGCAGCTTCGTCCGCAGAGGCTCGACCACGTTCTGCTTCAGCATGTCCTCAACCTTGCCGGATACCGCGTCGACACCCATCCACGTGTTCTCAGACTTTTCGTGCTTCGCTCTCAAGTCGACCATGATATCGATAGGATCAAGACCCGCGTTCGCAGCAAGTGCCATAGGGATTGCTTCAAGCGCTTCTGCAAAGGCTTCGATGCCGAGTTGTTCTCTTCCGCCGACAGTTTTCGCATAGCTCTTGAGCTCTTTCGCAGCTTCCTCTTCAGAAGCTCCGCCGCCCGCTACTATCTTTCCATCTTCAACAGCATTTCTGACAACGCAGAGGCCGTCATGCAAGGACCGCTCAGCTTCGTCTACAACATGCTCGGATCCTCCACGGAGGACTATTGTGACGGCTCTAGGGTCTTTACATTCTCTCACGTAGATCAGTTTGTCATCTCCAATCTTGACTTCCTCAACCAGCTTCGCTTCACCCAGCGCCTCGGGTGACATGTCCTTCGTGCTAGCAAGGATCTTCCCTCCTGTCGCCTTCCCGAGCTTCTCCATGTCGCCGCTACTCAAGTTCTTGGCTGTCAGAATTCCTTTCTTCGCAAGAAAATGCAGCGCGATATCATCTATGCCTTTCTCGCATAGAATGACGTTGGCGCCCGAGCTCGCGATCTGGTCCACCATTTCCTTGAGCATTCGTTCTTCTTCGTCGAGGAACATGTGCATCTGCTCTGGGTTTTCGATGTTGATCTTCGCGTCAAACTCAGTCTTCTCGATCTCTATCTTCTGGTTCAGTAGAGCGATCTTGGCCTTGTGAACCTGCTTTGGCATCTGGCTGTGAGAGATTTCTTTGTCGATTACGACTCCTTCGACCAATTCAGTCTCTTCAACGCTCTTACCGTGCTTCTTGACCACCTTGATCAGATCGATGTCAGCCTTGACCTTGCCATCTCGCTCTTCCTTGATCTGCTCCACGGCTTTGACAGCGAGCTTCGCGAAGAACTCCTTCTCAGCGGCGATATCCTTGGTTGCCATCGAAGTGGCTGCAACTTGGCGCAAACGCTGCTCGTCCTTAGGATCCAATGTAAGGGCGATCTTGCTGAGGAACTCTGAGGCTCTATCGGCGGCTTTCTTGTAGCCGTCCACGATTACGGTGGGATGAACGTCTAGGTCTAGGAGTTTCTCTGCCTTCGATAGAAGTTGACCCGCCAGGATGACGGCTGTGGTGGTTCCATCGCCGACCTCGTTGTCTTGCGTCTTTGCAACCTCGACAAGCATCTTGGCAGCCGGGTGCTGGACATCGAGCTCCTTCATTATTGTGGCACCGTCGTTAGTGATGACGACATCACCGAGGCCACTGACAAGCATCTTGTCCATGCCGCGCGGTCCAAGCGAAGAGGCTACGGTTTCTGCGACGACCTTAGCCGCCATTATGTTATTTCTCTGAGCATCTTTGCCGGTTGATCTGCCGGTTCCTTCTCTAAGGATTAGTATGGGGATATTCCCGCCTGCTTGCGCCATTTTTCTTCACCTATGAAATAGATGAGACATGATCGCCAAGGGTGGCCGTAATAAGTTTTTTGAAAGACAAGAACGCGTTGAGGCATCATATTGAGGGAAAACGGAACAGGATAGGTTTCCGGGCTTAGAATCTGAAGCCTGTTTCCTGCAGGGCTACCGTACAATCAGGGCTGGACACTTCGCGTGGTGACTTACCTTATCTGAAACGCTCCCAAGCAAGAAAGCCTTGGCCTGAGATAGTCCGCGGCTGCCCAACACTAGGAGATCCACTTTTTCGTCGGCGGCTGCATGGAGGAGCTCTTCCGCGGGCACTCCCTGTCTCAATCGAGTCTCCACCGGAATCTCTTGGGCTTTCACAGTCTCTTCCCCTCTTGCAAGAATCGCTTTTCCTTCCGCCTCGAGCTCCCGAACGATGGCAGTGCCGGCCAGGATACCCGCCTCGGGAGGGTTAATCGCGTATATTTGCCGGATAACAACATGAACCAGAATCAGTTGACTTCGGTACTTCTTTGCGAGGTCGATGGCGAATTCCAAAGCCTTCAGGGACAACTCGGAGCCATCAAGGGCTACCAGAATCTTGGAGAACAAAGTTATCTCAGGTAAACTCGTCAAGTATCAAGATAAGAATATGCCTTGCCACCCTACGCGATGGTTACGGCTTAGGCGCTATGGTCGAGGCGCCGCACGAGCTCAGGGACATCCAGCAAGGATCCAACGATGAAATCTGGCTCTTCCTGCATTAGCTGGGTTGCAGGAAAGGGGCCAGTTGGAACAGCTACGCACCTGACCGACGCCGCCTTGGCTGCCCTAATGTCGATGATAGCGTCGCCAACAAAGATGGCCTCATCTGCCTTCACGCCAGCCAAGTTCAAGGCCTTCAACAACATCCTTGGATCCGGCTTCAGTTCATCGACGTCGTCTCTCGTAAGGACCGCGTCGAACATGGCAAGCAAATCTAGCTTTTCAAGGGTTCGATCTGTGCCTAGCCTTCCGTTGTTTGTGACGATGACTATCTTCTTCTTCATTTGTCTGAGTTCGTTCAGAGCCTCTTTCGCGCCTGGCATCACCTCAGCATGCTCAGCCGCATTGACCTCGATCGTCCTAACCCTGTCATAGATGCGTTTTCTCAGTTCGTCGAATTTCTCGTCAGGGATTGAGCCCCGTAGTTCATTGAGCATAGCGTAGATGCTCATTTGGTCGCCGAAGTTCGGACGCGAGAGACCTGTCTCTTCAAGCATCTGCAATGCGGCTCGGCGCATCCACATGTAGTCGAGGTTGAATTTGGTGATCGTTCCGTCCATGTCAATGAGTATCGCTTTCAAAGGCATTACTGACGCCTGCTGTTGCCCGGTCAGATTTAATCCGGCCAAGCAGACGATGTTCTCGGCTATTAGGACATCGACAGCTTCTGAAGAATCCATGCGTTGCAGCTCGCTAACTTCGGCCGAGGCTTATTCCTGAGAACCGGTTTGCAGCGGCTGGAAATGGCTCATTTACTGAGCTGTGTCAATGACCGCATCGCACCGTATTTTTCTTGAGTTGGAATAGCAGGGTTCCGAGAACATGTCTAGATATCTTTAACTTCAACGCGGGATGCCTAAGATCAGAGATTGATGATTATGTACTACTTTTCACCGGGACCAATAATGTGGGTTACCCCGCTTTCAGCGTTCGCGACTCCAGTTCCAACCACGGCGTCATATTATACCGTCCCACAGTACTATATGCCAACAACCCCACAATACTATGCCCCACCGACTTGCTGTCCTCCACCTGCCGCACTCATGGGACCGATGACTTGTTGCCCGCCTATGGTCTATGGTGCACCGGTTGCATGTGAACCGTTGTACTATCCTCAAGTTCCTGCGCCGTCGCCTCCGCGTGGCGAATATCATCTGGGGCGATGCTTGCTCATCTGCTAATGCTTATGTCTCAATTCGAGGACTATTCTAAGAAACGCGAGCGACTAGCACAGTTGCTGCTTTGACGACCTGTAACCGGCCGTGAGATGGCTTACGTTCTTGCTCGCGTTATCTGAGTTCCACTTTTTCCCTGCATAGCTTCCCTGAGCTTGCTCAATTCAGCTATGATGGCTCTCTGCCCACCTTCTTGAACAAATCTTGTGACGGCCGCGATCTTAGGTGACATGCTGCCTTCTTTAAAGTGACCTTCTTTCGCGTACTGTTCCAATTGTTCAGGAGTTGCATGCTCGATCAGCGTTTGCTTAGAAGTGCCATAGTTCAGATATGCACCGTCAATATCGGTGAGAATCACGAAAACTGAAGCGCCTATCAGTGTGGCCAATCTCTGCCCTGCAAGATCCTTGTCGATTACGACCTCAACACCTCGAGCCTGAGTGCCTTCCTCTACGATTGGGATACCTCCGCCGCCACATGCGACAACAACGAAACCTTTGTCAACCAAGGCGCTTATGGCGAGTCGCTCGGCAATTATCTTCGGATCTGGAGACGGGACCATCCTGCGGTAGCCTCTGCCGGCGTCTTCTTTTACAACAAGATCGGGCCGCTGAGAGCGGATCTTCTCCGCTTCTTCTTTCGTGTAGAACGGACCGACGGGCTTTGTTGGATTCTTGAACGCCTCGTCGTCTGGATCGACAATGACTCTCGTAACCAGCGTCACAATGTACCTGTCTAAACCACGCTTCTTTAACTCGTTTCGAAGAGCCTGCTGGATCATGTAACCGATGAAACCCTGCGTCTCCGCACCACACGCATCCAAAGGAAACGGAGGGACAATACCCTTAGCAGCCTCATGCCTCAGGACTGTTGCTCCGACTTGCGGCCCATTGCCATGAGTCACTACGACCTGGTACCCGCTCTGTACAAGATCCGCAATGCGCTTCACAGTGTCGCAGACGTTCCGGTACTGCTCTTCGAATGTGCCCTTCTCGCCTCGTCTGAGAATCGCGTTGCCGCCGAGCGCTACAACTACTATGCCATTACCGGGCAACCAGACCCGCACTCCGAGGGAGGCTCAAATTGAGCAAGTACCACTTATCAAGCTTGCATCTACTCCCTACCTCGATCATAGACTTGACGCAATTCTTTAGAGCGGAAACCTGGGCGTTCCACATCAGAGCCAATAGGAGAATGAGAGGACGTTGGCAGATCTTTCAGGTCGAGACTTGATAACGACTCAGGACTGGAGCATAGAGGAGCTTGAGACGAGCCTGCGTCTCGCACACGGCTTCAGAGAGAAACACCGGAAGAATCACACTACTCCGTTGTTGCGAAACAAGACGTTCTTTGCATTATTCTATGCGGCCTCTACGCGTACGCGAGCCGCTTTCGAAGCTGGAATGACCTACCTTGGCGGCCACGCTCAGTACATCGATGCTTCCACTACTCGTCTAGGTGCGGGGGAAGCTATCAGAGATGTTGCGAAGATGTACGAGCGGTACGGTCATGGATTGGGCGTAAGGATTCTTGACGATGTGATCGACTATGTCTACGGACGCGGGATCGCTGTCGTAAGAGAATATGCCAAACAAGCGAACATCCCAGTAATCAACCTGGCCTGTTGCACATACCATCCGACTCAAGGGCTCGCTGACCTGATGACATTGCGTGACGAATTTGGCACAAAGAAACGCAAGAAGTATGTCATAATGTGGGCCTATTCGAAGGGCTTTCGGGGAAGATGCAGCATACAAGAGGACGCCCTCATTACCGCTCGTTTTGGTTATGACGTGGTGTTGACGCACCCTGAAGGATTCGAAATTGACGAAAAGATAGCTGCTGCATGCTCAGAGAACGCGGCAGCATCCGGCGGAAGCTTCAACGTTTCGCATGATCTGAAGACCGCACTCGGAGGCGCAGACGCGATCTTTCCTAGGAACTGGGCGAGCAAGGAGCTACTCCAAGTTGGAGCCAGCAGCTTTGGAAAAGAGCGCGAAGCAGCGCTACATGAGAAGTATAGACACTGGTCGCTCACAGAGGAAACCCTAGATTTTGCCAGTAAACAAGCAATAGTCCTGCATGTTCTCCCAGTGATGAGGGGAGAAGAGGCAAGCGATGTCGTCATGGACGGACCTCATTCTCGGATCTATCCGCAAGCCGAAAACGGCCTCTACACAAAAATGGCCGTACTCGCCTTGACGATGGGCGAGAAGAGAAAATCGAGATAAATTGTCGAAAGAAAAATCCATAACCGCTACTCGTTCAACTTGAGGACTCTCTTCAGGGCCTCGATGTCTGGATCAATCAACGGAGCCTCTGCTGATCCGATCACGTTCAAGTCCTTCAGACCACTACCTGTGATCTCGAGTACGACGCAGTCATCGCTTGCGACCGCGCCCTGATTTCTCAGTCTTGTAAGACCTGCTAGGACTGCGACTCCAGAGGGTTCTGCGAATACTCCTTCGGTCTTTGCTAGGGTTCTCTGTGCCTCAAGTATCTCTTCGTTCGTGACTTTCACGGCCGTGCCTGATGAATCGTGCAGCGCTTTCAGCGCGGCATCCCCGTCCCACGGAAGAGGATCCATCAAGCCCGTCGCGACTGACTCAGGGTGCTCCCACGGCAATATCTTGTTTGGGTCCATCTGCCCCTCAAATGCCCTGACAACTGGTGCACACCCAGTGGATTGGACAGCAACCATGCGAGGTGCACCTTTCACGAAACCAAGGCGTTTGAATTCACGGAAGCCTTTCCAGTTCCCCGCAAGCAGGGCGCCGCTGCCGACTCCCGCGAACACCCAGTCAGGTGTCGTCCAGCCAAGCTGTTCAGCAATCTCGTATGACATGGTCTTCGGTCCCTCAGCCTGATATGGATTGAAGAGCGCAAAGCTAGGACAGGGATACCAACCGAACCGTTTGCAGACAAGTCTTAACATGGTGACTGTGGGGTCGACACCGCTTTCTAGTCCTCTCAATCTGACGACATGTGCGCCGAACATGCTAAGCTGGGCTATCTTGCCCTGACTCGCCTTCTCCGGAACAAACGTATAGCAAGCAAGTTCTGCCCTAGCGGAGTAGGCTGCTAGCGCTGCGGCGGCGTTCCCGCTCGAGGCTGAGACGGTCGTGTTGAATCCCAGCTCAACAGCCTTTGAAACGCCCACAGTCATAGGGCGGTCCTTGAATGAGGCTGTCGGGTTCTTTGTCTCATCCTTTAGGTACAGGCTCCTCATTCCAAGAATCTTGCCTAAATTCCTGCATCGGATGAGTGGAGTCTGGACTTCACCAAGAGACACGATATTCTCTTCATTCTCAATCGGTAGAAGCTCATGATATTTCCACAGCCCACCTTTGCGGCGCTCAAATGCTTCTCGACTGATCTTATCCGCCATCGAATCGTAATCGTACTCTATGTTTAGTCTTCCTTCATCTTCCGTGCATGTGAGCACATGATCCTTCGGCGAGTACGATCTCCCGCATCTTGTACAAATGAGTCCAGTCACATACGCCATCCGTTTCAGCTCCGTGACTTGGTAAGATCTCCACTTCTCTACGAGACTTGAGAGTATTCTAAGCTGATCGGTGCTGGGTCCAGCTTTGTTGAACGATTTGAGCGCCATTACCTGCCTTCTCTATTGTAAGGCACGCCGAACGCTGAGGGGGCTCGTGCACCTCGAGCGATACCGACGAGGACCACTAGAGTGAGAATACAGGGCACCATTAGGAGGAAATAGTAAGGAATGATTGAGCCGACAACTTGGAAGAAAGCACCGAGCAGGTATGCTGCGCCGAAGAGAAAAGTCCCAAAGAACGCTCTTGCTGGACGCCATTTCCCAAAGTATACCATGGCGACAGCGATGAAACCTCTTCCGGCGGTAATATTCTCTGCCTGAAATGCGTGGGATGAAGGGGCCAAATAGGCGCCTCCAATGCCAGCTAGAGTCGCTCCAGCTATCACCGCAATATGCCGGATCCTGGCTACGCTGACACCCAACGTGCCGGCCGCAAATGGATTCTCTCCAACCGACCTAAGATTTAAGACAAAAGTGAGACCAACGTGACAAAGGCGAGATATTCCATAATGTCTTGAGAGAAAAGTGAGTTTCCAATTACAGGATTTGAGACAGCATCGGTATTGGCAGTGACGCCACTCCTGTGATTGTGAATAGACATCGGACAGGTTTTTGCATAAAAGGTTTATCAGATGACTCGAATATGCACAAGATCATGCCAATGATCCTCGCGGACCCTCATTTCGGTGCGATTCCAAAACCCGGAAGTGCCGGGTGCTCGCATCGACTACTCGACGCTTTCGATAGCGTGAGGATCACTCTCTTAGACCGGCGAAAAGCCAACGAGATTTTGATTTGCGATTCGTGGTGTTAGACTTTTTGGTGCTCACACCTGAACCTGAATCGTCATCTTCCTCGTCTAGGCGCACTGTTCCGAGAAATGATCTTGCCCTAGTCCACTTACGTGATCTAGAGACAGTCATTTCATGCAACTTCATGCAGTACACACACGTGCCAAATCTGTTGTTCCGTATTCCAAGGATGTCGTTGAGACCGTTCTGCTGTATGAAGAAAGCTTTTTTGAGCTTGCGAAGAAATACGAGTTCCTTCGAGCGGAATGTTGCGAGAATGTTGTTACCAAGGCGAATACCTCAACCGAAGTGCTGTGAATGACGGGCCCAAAGGAATCATGTGGAGTTGTGGGCGCGAGCAGCGGGAGCGCTGAAGTGATTGGTGATCTCTGGCACGCGATGTTAGCGCTTCAACATAGAGGCCAAGAAGGAAATGGAGTCTTCACTTTCGACGGGTCCAAATTCTACCATCGAAAAACGCTGGGCCTGATAGATGAGATCGATAATTTCGTGCCCTTGCATGGCACCTGTGGAATCGGGCACGTCAGATATTCTACGACTGGACTATCCCCGCTCGACTCAAGAAAACGGGCTGACTCTCACCAAGAGATTATGGAGACTGCACTCCAACCGTTCTTTGTCAATTATCCGAAGGGGGGGATAGCGCTTTGTCACAACGGCAACTTGGTGAACTATGTCAACTTGCGACGGGGGTTGACGGATCAGGAACGGTTCTTGGATTCAGACTCTGACGCCGAGGTCATCCTAGGATATCTAGCTAGGGAACTGTCTGAAACACGAGATTTAGCCAAGGCAGTTTCGAGATTCGCGTTGACCATGGAAGGAGCATATTCTGCGGTGGCTGTTACAGGCGAGCATGAACTGATCGCATTCAGAGATCCCTACGGCTTCAGACCATTGTGCTACGGAAAGAAAAATGATACAATTTTCTTTGCCTCAGAGAGCGTTGGCCTTGACGCCGTGGGAGCTGAATTAGTTTCTGATGTGAAGCCAGGAGAGATTGTCACCGCAAATGCACATGGAGAAGTTGAGAGACGCACAGTCGTGCCCTGCGAAAGAACAGCATACTGCATGTTCGAGTACGTCTACTTCAGCAGGCCAGACTCGACGATCAACGGCAAAGAAGTCTACCCCATCCGAGTGAAGTTGGGAGAAGAACTGGCGAAGACTTACAAAACTGAGGCGGACGTGGTCGTTCCAGTACCTGACACAGCCAGACCAGCCGTAGAAGGCATAGCAAGAAGCACTGGAATAGAAGCATCAGAGGGACTGATCAAAAACCGCTACATCGGCCGCACATTCATAATGCCTGGTCAAACCAGAAGAGAAAACGGGGTAGCCCTGAAGCTGAACACGGTGAAGTCTGTCCTGAAAGATAAGAAAGTGATAGTTGTTGACGATAGTGTCGTAAGAGGGACAACTTCCCGCAAGATCCTCAACCTAATCAGAGCCGCGAAACCAAAAAGCGTAGAGTTCTGGATTACTTGTCCTCCAATAGTCTCTCCATGCTTCTACGGGATCGATATCTCCACTCATGCAGAACTCATAGCTGTATCGAAGACCCTTCCCGAGATTGAGAGGGCATTGAATGCAGATCGCGTCTGCTATCAAAGGATCGAGGGGCTGGTGAATGCAATAGGGTTTGATCGAAACAAGCTCTGCATGGCCTGTCTCACAGGAGAATATCCGACCCCTCTCGCGCAGAAGATTTCGGATACGATGAAGAAGAGAATGGGAGGAGAAGACAAGCGCAGATATTGGGAGCGCGAACTTCCCAATGAATAGGACCAATGTGCTTGTCATAGGATCAGGAGGAAGAGAACATGCATTGGCTTGGAAGCTACAGCAAAGCAACCAAATCGAGAAAATCTTCTGCGCTCCAGGCAACGGCGGCCTCCCCAACAGCATTCCGATCAACGCATCAGATTTTGAGAGCCTAGCCGCATTCGCCCGCCGAAATAATTGCTTCACGGTAGTAGGACCAGAAGAGCCACTGACGAAAGGCATCGTCGATTACTTCCTCAAAGAAGGCTTGGAAGTGTATGGAGTGACCAAGGAAGCAGCAATAGCTGAGGGCAGCAAAATCTGGGCAAGACGCTTCATGAAGCAAAACAAGATTCCACACCCGAACTTCGAGTGCTTCGAAACCCCCTCAGCCGCCACAGACTACGTGAGAAGCAGAGGAGTGCCAATCGTTGTCAAGGCTGACGGATTAGCGTCCGGAAAAGGCGTGGCGGTATGTCGCACAGAGAAGATGGCGCTGGAAGCAATCGACGATATGATGGTGAAAAAGAGGTTTGGCGACTCAGGCGAACGAGTCACAGTTGAAGATATGCTGGTTGGCGAAGAAGCATCATACATGGCGATCGTCGACACAAAGGCACGAAAGTACATCTCGTTAGCATCCTCACAAGATCACAAACCCATCCTAGACGGTGACGAGGGTCCCAACACCGGAGGAATGGGTTCCTACTCTCCCGCTCCTGTCGTCGACAGCGAAATGCAGGTGAAGATCCAGAGAGACGTAGTAGAGAAGTTCATCGATGGGATGAGAAGTGCAAATCTGGACTACAAGGGTACCCTCTACTTGGGCCTCATGATATCGCAGGATGTTCCATATGTTTTGGAGTTCAACGTCCGGTTTGGAGATCCTGAAATTCAACCAGTACTCGCCAGAATGAAATCTGACCTTTTCCAGTACCTCGACGCATGCGCCAATGATCGACTGGCCGATATGACCAATCCTGAATGGTCAACCCAAGCTGCAGTCTGCGTCGTAATGGCATCCTCTGGCTACCCTGGACCTTACGAAAAAGGGAAAGTGATCACGGGCCTTGACAAAGCAGCTGCTCGAACCAAGAACGCAATTGTTTTTCACGCTGGAACGAGTCGCAAAGAACCAGACATAGTCACGAACGGTGGGCGAGTGTTAGGAGTTACTGCGTTAGGAGACACAATCCCCCGAGCAATCGAGGAAGCCTACCAAACCGTCGACCTAATCCACTGGGAAGGAGAATACCACAGAAAAGACATCGGAAGAAAGGCGCTGAAGCACATTCTTGCCTCTTGAGAGAGTCTTCGACCCTGAGCATCGCCCGAGGCCGATGAAAGTAGCATGCTTCATGTCAGGCTCAGGAACGAACCTTGTCAAGATTCTCGAGAACCAATCCCAGAAAGGCATCAAATGCCCGTACAAAGTGACCCTAGTATTCTCTGACGTCTTTGACCCATCAAACCAGAAATGCAAAGCGCAGCAGATATCCTCGCAATATGGAATCGACTACAAATGCATTGACATCATGGAATTCTACAGGCAGCACGGCCTTCAGACAAAAAGAGACCTTTCCCTTCGCCCTGAATACGATCGGAAAGTCGCGGATCTGATCGCCAAATACGATCTCGACCTTGTTGCCCTCTGTGGATACATGAGCATCCTAACAACCGGTCTTCTCGAAAAGTACGAAGCACACGTCGTAAATGTGCATCCTGCTGATCTATCTGTGAAAGAAGCGGGAAAGAGAAAATACACTGGCATCAACACCGTCCGAGACGCCATACTAGCAGGTGAAAAGACGCTTCATTCCACGACACATATTGTGAGACCAGAAGTGGATTATGGAGAGATTCTGATGCGATCGCCGCCGGTGGAAGTGATTCTTCCGGATGCTCTCAATCTACGTGACCTTCTCAAAGAGGAGAACGTTGAGATCTTGAAACGAATTGTGGACGAACATCAAACTAGGCTTAAGGAGAAGGGTGACTGGGTAATCTACCCAAAGACTCTGGAGATGATTGGTGAGGGTCGATACGCTCTCGACGGACAAGGGAGCGCCTACGTTGATGGCGTATTGATGCCGAACGGATTCCGCCTCTGAAGATGGTGAAGCAAGTCAAATGGTGAACGTCGGCGTTCTGGCATCGGGAAGAGGATCAAACTTTGAAGCAATGCTACAGCATGAAAAGCTAGGCATTCTTCAGGGAGTCAACCTAAGCGTACTAATCTACAACGGCTCTGAAGCCCGAGTCAAAGAGACAGCGACGAAGTCCGGAATCGCAACCCATTTCGTGGATCACACCGGCAAGGATCGGACGGACTTCGAACATGAGTTAGCCACTGTCCTGGATTCGCATGGTGTGGAGCTGGTCTGTCTCGCCGGTTGGGATAGAGTAATCGGTTCGGAACTGTTTCAGAAGTATCGCTGGAGAATGATGAACATTCACCCGGCGCTTCTTCCTTCATTCGGATGGAAGGGACTGAATGCAAGATACGTGCATGAAGCTGCTTTGGGATATGGCGTGAAGTTGACAGGGTCAACAGTCTTCTTTGTTGACGTAAGCGTTGAGAAAGGCCCCATAATACTCCAACACCCCGTCAGAGTCTTAGAATCGGAGCGAGAATTGTTTGCAACTAAACGAGAGGAGGCGATTCAGTCGCTGTCAGAGAGAGTACTAGTCCACGAGCACAGAATGTACCCAAAAGCAATCCAGCTTTACGCAGATAAGAAACTTCGAGTGCACGAAATCACCACGCACGACGAGCACAACATTCGAACCTACAGAGCTGTTGCCATAGACTTGAGTGATGACTGGGAGAATGAATGGAATCAGCGACAACGAACATTCATCGAGTGGCAAAGGAAACAGGGGACTGAACGAGAAAGAACTTTGAACGAGGAATAGATTTGCCAGTCATAATGCGAGCAGAGTCTATCTTCCAGCAGACGAAAGAAAGGGTTGCCAACGAGGTACGAGAATTCAAGAAGATGGGAATCACCCCCGGCTTGGCAGCCATACTTCCAAAAGATGATGCGACAGCCAAAATGTATGTCTCTATGAAGCAGCAAGACTGCAAAGAAGTCGGCATCTACTCCGAAGTGTCGGAAATCTACAAGTACGGACCTGAAGAGATGGAGAGGCAGCTATACGCCAAGATAGAAGAGCTGAATATCAGAGACGACATCACCGCCATTCTCATCCAGATGCCTCTTCCGGACTTCATCGATAGGCACAAACCATTCGAACTCCTGATTCCGGAAAAGGATGTTGACGGACTAACCCCCGAGAACAAGGGGAAGCTCATGAGCCGCTACGATTTCGAGAATGACGTACTGCCCTGTACCGCCGCAGGCGTGATCGAACTCCTCGATC
>CAYGWT010000092.1:0-2107 GCA_964353625.1 uncultured Candidatus Bathyarchaeia archaeon
CGGACCGGACTTCATGCTCATGGGCCCCAAAAGCACGATGCTAAAGCCCAAGGTACCAGTCGTGTCTGTCTGCGCGGTTAGGACTGGAGCAGGCAAAAGCACTGTCTCTAGAACCGTGGCAAGAGTCATCAAAGCACGCGGAAAAAGAGTCATCGTTGTTCGTCACCCCATGCCCTACGGAGAATTGGAAACCGAAGCCGTGCAAAGATTCGTCACTTACGCTGACATGGACACGCAGAAATGCACAATCGAAGAGAGAGAAGAATACGAACCCCACATTCACGAAGGAAACATCGTCTACGCGGGCGTAGACTACGAAAAGATTCTCCGGGCAGCAGAGAAGGAAGCTGACGTGATCTTATGGGACGGAGGAAACAACGATCTATCATTCTACAAGCCAGATTTCAACATCGTTGTTGCAGATCCTCACAGACCCGGCAACGAGCTCTCATACTATCCGGGTGAGACCAACGTAAGAATGGCGGACGTGGTGGTAATTAACAAAGTCGACAGTGCGCCGCCCGAGAATGTGCGACAGGTACGCGAGAACGTCAAGCGACTGAACCATTCCGCAGCAATCGTCGAAGCGGCGTCCACGATCCATGTTGATGACCCATCCCTCATCAAAGGAAAGAGTGTCCTAGTCGTTGAAGACGGCCCGACAGTCACCCACGGACAGATGAGCGAATCAGTGGGCGCGATCGCTGCCCGTCAGTACGGAGCACGTGAACTAGTTGATCCGAGACCTTTTGCAGTTGGCTCAATCAAAAGAACATACGAGAAGTATCGGCATATTGGCCTTGTCCTGCCTGCAGTAGGGTATGGAGCTAAACAGGTCAAAGAGTTGGAACAGACAATAGATAGGACTCCCTGCGATTCTGTAGTAATAGGAACCCCGATAGATATCCGTCGGATCATGAAGGTGGTCAAGCCTGCCGCCAGGGTTCGCTACGAAATAGATGAAGTCACCAAGCCCACTCTTGAAGAACTTTTGAACAAGTTCTTCGCGCGATTGAAGAACTAGCCTGGCGACCGAAATCTCCTAGATTGCGCGTTTGACAGCTTCGGCAACGTACTGTAGTTCGTTCTGTTTCATCATCGGATGTACCGGTAGAGAGAAGACCTGTCGACAAGCTCGTTCGGTTTCAGGCAGAGCGCTTCTCCGCCCGGACTGCAAGTCACGATAGTATGGGAGCATATGAACTGGTGATTCGTAGTACACCGAGCAGGCGATATTCTTAGAGCGGAGCTTCTCAACTAGCTTGTTGCGCTTCCCTGCGTTTGCTCCGCGCAATCGCGGAGTAAAGAGATACCACGCATGTTTCCTACCAGTGGGTTCTCTAGGCATAACCAGCTTTCCCAAGACACCCAGTTTCTCAGACATGAATTCGGCGTGGTTTCTGCGCTCCTGCAGGAAACCTGGCAGCTTCTTTAATTGGACAGCTCCGATCGCTGCAGCGATCTCAGGCATGCGATAGTTGTGCCCTTGTCTGGCGACCCAGTACGGGCGTTCTTCTCCATGCGTCCTGATTCGTTTGAGTTGTTCTGCCAAGTCATCATCATTCGTCGTAATCATTCCCCCCTCTCCCGTGGTCATGTTCTTCCCAGGGTAGAAACTGAAGCAAGTCATATCGCCAAGGGAGCCAACTTTGCGGCCGTTGTATTCTGCCCCATGTGCTTGGGCTGCGTCCTCGATGACAACGATCCCGCGGTTATGTGCCAGTTCGATTATGGGATCCATATCGGCGCATAGACCGTACATGTGCACTGGCATTATGGCCTTCGTTCCGCGGGTTAGCACGGCCTCAATTGACTCAGCTGTAATACAGTAGGTGTCTGCATCAATGTCCGCGAAAGCTGGTTTCCCTCCGGTGAGGGCAACCGCCCCGGCGGTAGCGGAGAATGTGAAAGAAGGAACCACGACTTCGTCTCCAGACTGAATGCCCGACGCTAAGACCGAAGAGTGCAAAGCCGCAGTACCGGAGGAGACGGCAATCGCATGCTTAGCTCCAACAAACTTGGCGAACTCCTTCTCGAACTGCAGGACCCTGGGTCCTCGGCCGCTCTTTTCAGTAAGGATTCCGCTCCTGAGAACTTCGGTCACGGC
>CAYGWT010000093.1:0-3145 GCA_964353625.1 uncultured Candidatus Bathyarchaeia archaeon
ATGACTTGCTGCTTGAAGGCAATAGAGTTCACTACGACCCGGGTTCAGCAGCGCTCCTTCTGCTTGATTCGAAGACAGGATAGATCAGAAGACCCGTATCCGAGGACCTAGCCAATTTCGTGCGGCTAGCAGATGCGCTAGAGCACATAGAAGCTCAGAGCACCGCACTTGTGATCTCAGACGTTCCCGAAGCGATTGTTGATCGATATCGACTCTAAGTCGTTCTTAGGAACTCGTCGAAGACGATAGTCACCGGCACGTTCAGCATAGATGGCCTGTACGACATGAAGGATATGCTTGCCGCGATTGTTGGAGGCGAAAGGGAACTCGCACGAAAACCCATGGCAATCTTCGACCTCTGCCCATCAGCCCCATTGAAGTGGGGAGATTTCATCATCCAGAACCTGATTGACTGCGCGAAGTTCGGGATTCCAACTGAAATACTCCCGATGCCACAGCTTGGCGCAACGGGACCAGTAACGCTTGCCGGCTCGCTCGTGCAGTTGAATGCAGAATTCCTCAGCGGCCTAGTTGTGTCACAACTCGCCAAGCCTGGGGCGCCAGTGATCTATGGAGGGTCACCGACAACGTTCGACATGCGCTATCTTACCGCCCGCCTGGGTGCCATAGAAACCATCATGATGGGATGCGCCTATGCGCAGATCGGAAAATACTACGGTCTGCCAACCCACATGTACCTAGGTTTGAGTGACGCGAAGATCGTGGATGCCCAAGCCGGGTTTGAATCCGGAATCGGCATCACGCTAGGTGCGCTTGCTGGAATAAACATGATCTCAGGTCCGGGGATGTTGGATTTCGAGAATTGTCAGAGCTACGAGAAACTCGTTATAGACGATACTATCTGTGGAATGGCTTTGAGGCTTGTCAGGGGCATCGACGTGAATGATCAAACGCTAGGCGTCGATCTGATCAGAAAGGTGGGTGCCGGAGGGCACTACCTAGCCCAGAAGCATACGATGGAATGGCTCGGCAAGGAAATCTTCAATCCATCAGACGTGGTTGATAGGCAGGAGCTTAGCCTTTGGAGGAAGCGAGGGTCAAAGGACAGCTTCCAGAGAGCAAGAGAAACTGCAGAGAAGATCATCAGAGATCACGATCCTGAGCCACTGCCAACAGACATCGAGAAGAGACTTGACGATGTGGCGAGGCGAATCATGAAGAAGCATGGCATCGAGAAACTGCTTCTAGGTCCGAACCTTGTGACCTGAAAAGCATAAGAGTTGTTCAGCGATGGTAATGGATTCAAAGATTCAAGGAGAGGCACAATGAGCGGAGAATTTGTCAAGATCGGATCATTGAACAATTTCCCAGAGGGGTCAAAGATGAAAGTCCATGTGAACGGTAAGGATGTACTGGTCGCAAACCTCTCCGGCAAGATCTATGCCATAGGTGACACGTGCACGCACAGAAGCTGCTCGCTAAGTGATGGAGAGATTGAGGATACGACGATCATATGCCCGTGCCACCATGGACGCTTCGAAATAGCAACGGGCAAGGTTATCGGCCCACCTCCTAAGATCGATGTGGCTGTCTACGAGGTCCAGCTGCAAGGCTCAGATGTCTTAGTTAGGAAGAGATCGCTTTTCTAGCTGGCGCAAAAGACAGCACAGGCCTGTCTTTGCTTCGATGGTTTAGTCGAGTCTTCTTTTTGGACGTGTGGGTTTCTTCGTGGTCACTCTCTTAATCTTGTTCGAGAGTTCATCGTATAATTCTGGAAGGCTCCAACCTGACGCGCTAAATGATGTCGTCTTCCTTGTAGTGATCAGCTCAACTCCGACCTCGTATCTATGTCTATGGCCGGCCTTCTCGGAGGTCTTGATCACCGATCTTGCTTCAAGCAGACCTGGAAGGCTTCTGGCCACTCGTTTCACGGCAGTCTCAAACTTCGTCTTCGCTGCCTCTGCCTCAAAGGGATCTTCGGGCAGCCCAACAATGGATATTGGGAGAGACGCCTTCTCAGGTTCCGTTAGAAGTTTGACGCAGTCTCTGTAGGTTATGATGCCTTGAAGTTCACCCCATAAGGCAACCAGTGAGTATGCTGTTCCTCGCTTTCTCATCGATTCGATCACTTGGCAGATGTCCGCATCAGGCGCAGATATCACTGGGTCTGCCATTAGCCCTGAAACTTCTACGTCGAGTCGTCCTTGCTTCTCGCTTGTGATGGATTCTGGCGTGATGCTCTCGGATGGAGCCATCCTGTAGACTATGGCGTCGGATGTTACGACTCCAGCGATCTCCCGTTCCCGAAGGACGGGGAGATGATCAATATTCTTCTGAATCATCAAGTTCCTTGCTTTTGCGACAGAGTCGTCTTGCCGAATGGAGACTGGGTTAGAAGTCATAGTTGCTGACGCGGGCACATTCAGTTTTCTTTCCTGCGAGATACTATTACAAATCGATGCGGCGGTTATCTGTGCGATGAGCTTACGATCTTTCACTATCGGCACCGTTCTCACTCTATAATCGGTCATGATCTTGGCAGCAGCGCTTATGGTGTCATCTTCGGAGAGATGGGGAATCCGCGTTATGAGCGCAGAGATCTTACTGCCCGCTATGCTCTTGGCTTTCAGGATATCTCGAACAGATAGGATGCCTCTCAATTCATTCTTCTCGACAACGAATAGCTCGTATATGTTCATCTTCTCTAGGAGGCCGATTGCTCTGTGGACAGGCTCTGTCGGCGACAGGACCACAGGCTGAGTCAGAAGCTCGTTAACAGTCGAGGACCCAATACGATTGGCCATTCAAGTCACACCCATATTCTTCCACCTGAACTACATTGCCTAACTATTTGTGTCAAGCCTCTTTCACGTACCCTACGGTCATTTCGCAGAGTTTACAGAAATGCTTTGCCAATTCATGGCCCTGTTTCTCTTTCTAAGAGTTATGACTCCTATTACAGCTTTTTCAAAAGTATTGGCTGAGAATCACACCTACTGCCAAGACATGCATCCGGGGTCTAGGGCCAAAGGGACCCTATCACCCCTTTACCGCTTTCTCACTCTTCAGTGATTCACTTCTCTCGATGTCCGTCCCATCCACTTCTGCTGTTCTAAGGATACTTAAATGGATGGCAAGGCTATTCATAGGCGTATACAGTGGATTCGGATCGTCCGTCCTATCC
>CAYGWT010000094.1:0-1795 GCA_964353625.1 uncultured Candidatus Bathyarchaeia archaeon
CTGCTTCTGGCTAGGTGCAATATTTGTCGCCCCGCTCCTTATGGTTTCATCATTTTCGGGACACCCGTACCTTTGTTTCAGCACAATTCATATCCTATTCCAAGAATTCCGCGTGTTGTGTAGTAGACAGTAAGGTGGCAAGCATGGCACTTGCGCTGAGAAAGGCACGGCGGTACTACACCAACGGAGCCCGACCCTAAGGACCTTTGCCATGACTAATCTCGCCCATGAAGTTGAGTTGGGACCACGCAAAAAAGGCATAATCACTTCACCAGGCAATTTCACCGATCAACGCGGCCGTAGTCTAGCCTACTCTAGCCGAACAATCAACTACCTAGGAGGCAGCTACTAAATGCCAAGAAACAAACCCAAACCCGTAAACCCCCATAAAACAAGATGGAAAACATGACCCACCCCCATCCTCCTCCCGTCCATGTTAGCGAGCAATTCCAAAGAGCCCAGTTAGCGCTTCTCGTTCGCATGACTCCACTTACGCAACAGAACAGATGTGAGCATCCTTGGCTGCAGATCCTAGTTAGATTCAAAGGCGAACATGAAACAGCTTTCCTGTGTCCAGCCTGCCGCAGCGTCGTGATGCATACAAAAGTCGCCAATCACAATTTTCCTCTTTGACCTGTGCTCTTCTCTCCCTGTTCAGTATGTTGTTTGGGAGTTCTTCGTACCTCGAAGCCTAGCGAGCGTAGCAACCACAACGCCGCCTTTACAATTCTTGCCCAAATCAAGATTCCGCGGCGATGGTTGTGGCTCACGCGACGATCCTCGAAAGGGTTGCTAAGGTCTCCGCGAATGTTTGAGTTTAGGCCTGTTGAAGTTTCAGGGTCTCCTGAAATACCTCGGCAATGCACTGTGAGTTAGTAGGCCTGACCATAGACAAACTGGTACACAACGTACGATGCAAGGGCAATCATTCCAGCCAACGCGAATACTGATAGAATAAGCCCTAGCTTTTCGAGTTCCTGCTTGTACCTGGTCTTGTAGTACTGGGCTCTTTCACTCTTGTCGTTCATTCAGTCCACAAAGAAAATGTAGCGTCTCGATGCAACTATCATAGTTTCGGCAGGGAAGCGGGAGTCATGCTCTCGGTAGGATAGCACGGTACAAAACCTTCGTGTCAGGGTTGAGCTTATCGGCTTAGCTTTTCGTTCGTTTCTCTCTGCGTCTCACGTTGTCGGAAAGAATCAAGCGCTCGGTTCTCACAGGAAGGATCGCGAGACGGCAGGCATAATTACTTCACTCGACAATTTCACGGCTCGGTGCGGCCGTAGTCTAGAGCACCAGATCGTCTAAGAACGACGAAAAGGTGCGGATAACCTGGTCTAGGACGGGAACGCGCGCATCTGCGCGCCGCAAGCCTGCCAACGCCGGGCGGACCGCTTCTGACCTACAGCCGTAGGGAAGACACCCGGGTTCAAATCCCGGCGGCCGCACCATTTCTCACAGCTAGGTAGACACATCGGTGTGAAGGGCTTTCAAAGACTCCTGTCAAGATCGAGGATCCGAATTGCTATGCGGCAAGTGTCAGAGTGTGTATGAGTTGGACAGATTTGTGTATGCTTGAAATGATTGATCCCTCACGACATGAGGGTTTGTGTGCGGGCACCACGAGGTGCATCATGAACTCATTCCTCATGAAATGACGAATCAGCGTCGGAGACTTGTCTGCGGCTTAGGCTCGAGGTATTCGGGAGCTCCGCTAAATGTGCAGGTATTCGGCAGTGTGTCCAGTCGCCTAATCACTCTCTATTACGGTGTCAACTGTGGCGACGGGACAAAC
>CAYGWT010000095.1:0-3163 GCA_964353625.1 uncultured Candidatus Bathyarchaeia archaeon
TTCGAACGCCTTGACCATTCGCGGCAAAATCATCACTACGGTCTCAGGCATGTAGTTGTAGCATATATGCTGGTTTCTCGTTTCGCAGTTACTGGTACTTTTGACAGGCGGAGCAGTACCACCTGCTATACTGGTTAATCCATGTCAGTGGTTTCCCGCATGTCGCACAGTAACTAGCACCTTGAGGCTGCGGAGGCGCCACCGAGGATACGCGTTTTCCTCTTCTTCGAAGCGCTAGCCAGGCAACGAGGACGCCCAGAATGAAACTGCCAACTAATTCTATGATTGTCAAGACCCCGGCAGGTATGAAGCCACCTGCAGCAGCATTTGCACTTGCAGCTGACTCTAACGCGTCGACTCCATCCCTCACCGCTTGTAGGTAGTTCATCGTCGAGTATGCTTTCTCTGCGCTGTCAGCCTTCGATCTCGCTGCCGATAGGTCTCCTTCGTTTATCAGCACAGATGGAGTCTCAGAGAGCACTTGGGCTGTGGTGCGGAGCAAGAGATCCGCCTGACCTCGCACTACTGTGTCTCGGTCAAAGATGCTGAAGCTATTCTCGTATGGATAGTATGCCATAACTGATGCGACGAAGTTCTCAGTTGGATCGAACGAAAAGGGATGCATCAGACCCACCATGTGACCAACCTCATGAATCACGGTATTGGTGAATCCAAATCCCTTACCAGGTTGCGCTGGATCGGAGATGTCGCCCCTCTTGAAGTCATAGGTGGAATGGCTGATCAAAACAAGATCATAGAGCGCAACACCCCAGATTGTTCTGTCAAAGTCCGCCTCCTTCATTATCATCTCTTTGAAGGTGAAACCAAACTCATACTGACCGGAAAAGGCGAACGCGAACACAGGAATATCGTATTCCGTCGCGTCTCGCGTCACTTGCACGAAATCTTTGATGTGCCCCTGTCCACTCTCGCTCAACCACTCATAGACCGGACGAGCATCAACGGCGGGCGTACCTGGTGGCGAGCCGTAATATACGGGGCTTCGTGATTTCACGATGATCTGCTGAAGCTCTGGGTAGTCGCTTACGCGTGCGTACTTTGTCTCTGCTGTCACAGTCGCCCAGGGGAGTAGCGCCTGCCATTCTTTGACGGCCGTTTCTTGGTCGAAAGTCTTGGTGATCGATGGATCAGTGCTGTCGGTTCGATTATCGAGGACCACGATTTTGATCTTGTATGAAGATGCGTAGCTGATGGGGTAAACAAAATCCGGCGCAAAGATGTTCGGGACAGCCCCTGAAATGTAGTCTGCAACAAATTGATTTAGCCACAGCTTACCGTAGGCTGTGGAAAGATCGATGCCGTTCAAGCCATATGCAAGTTGAATTGGGAGCTGTTCAGCTGTCTGTTCGGGTCCGGCTGAAAGGTCAGCGTAGAAGAGCCTTGAATGACCGCCCCAAGCGGTCATGTATCTTCGGTTCAGCTGGATTCCAAGGTCGCCGTCTGCGTAGGTCTTGTTGTAGAAGTGGCTCGTGAACTGAACATCTTTTCCTTGCAGTGCGAGTTTGTACTGGCTGAGCGTTGTGGATGGTAGACGCGTTGAGAGGTCTGCGAGTACTAGCACGTACCCGTTTTCTGGAAGACCGCCATAGTCGGATTGGTGTTGAACTAACCACGTCTCGACATTATCGGCTGGATAGTACGTGTTGGCGCTTTGCACGGGGAAGTGCGTGTAGTTCAGAAAGTGGCCAGTTCCGAGGGGGCCTTTGATTTCTGCGTAAGAGATATTCCAAATAACGTTCTGGCGAGTCTCCTTCTTCGCATTGGATTGTAGAAACTGCACGAAATCGTTAAGGAATGATCCGCTAGGAAAAACATACTCATAGTTGAGAGAATACAGCGTGTTTGTGCTGATGCCCGGTATCTGCATCAGTTGATACCGTGTCCCAGGAGAATTCCAGGTCAGATAGTTCTCGTCAATCAAGTTCTGATCGAATCCGAGCAGCACGACCTTAATGTCCAGCGAGGCGATTCGTGTTGCCAGAGGACTGGTGTAGTTCTGTTGGTCGGCTGAGACATTCGCGATCGGATAAGATGATGCAAAAAGAATAACCATAACCAAAAGTACGCTTTTTGCTTTCAACAGAAGTCACTACAAGGGAGCAGTTCCAGCTAATAAATCGCATATAGCTCGTTCAGCTAATGAATTGCATCTGACTCGTTTCATAATCCTGCTCGATCATTGGTGCCGTGTGAGATCCGTATGGAACTAGTGCAATCTTTGCCTCTTTTCCAGCATGTCGGATCGCTCGCTCCAAGGCGCTTCTCACGCTTTTTGCGTCAAGGAGTCCATACAGTGAGGATTGGTGCTCAGGCAATGTGGAGACCAGGTACACCCGGTGGTCACCTGAGACCCTCCTCAGAGAATGCTCCAGCAAAATATCAAGTGAGAAGAACCTTCGAGCGTGAGCTAGTCGAGCCTTAGACTCGACACCTCCAAGCCCGCCTGACGGGAATCTACCTAACCCTTCTGAACATTCGGCGACTAGGATCACTATGCCATGGTCTTTGCAGATATTCGCAGCCACGAGGGCGCTCGGAGAGGCTTCAAAGAGCGAGCGGTCCCACGGAGCACCACCAGCGCTCGAAATCACAATGTCAGCCTTGCGACGCAATGATGGCCTGAATAGCTTTCCGGCTAGAGCACAAGCCTGCTGGAATGTTCCCATGAAATCACCTGCAAATGCCCCCGCGAGTCTGCCATCCGGATGTTCCACGAGGTGTACTGCAAAGTCAATTCGCGTCAACTGCGACGCGTGAAGGAGCTTCTCATATGTCGAGTTTCCGGACAGGGCTCCAGGCAGCATCTCAGCTTTTAGGCAGGGAGTAAGGCATGTCTTGATGGTTCTTTCTGACGCAAGTCCGGGAACGACAAAACTTGGGCCGCCACTGTACCCCCAAAACGGATTTATGGAAACATCCGAGATTACGCATCGCACGTCAGCGTTTGCAAACGTTTCGTTGAGCAATATCTCGCTGCCATCGTCCAGTTGTCCAACTTTGGCAGCCTGGGAACCTCTAGGGTCATGTCTGGTCGGCATATGGAGGGGCTGTATGCTGCCATCAGTACGCATTGCACCTGACAATGGTATCGTCGGGTCCCACGCTTCTTCAAGCAACTCAATATTCTCAAGACCCTGATCCG
>CAYGWT010000096.1:0-2370 GCA_964353625.1 uncultured Candidatus Bathyarchaeia archaeon
GTCATATGTTTGACCGTCCAGAACGTCCGGAATCATCATCGATGCCAAAATCGCGGCGAGTAAGGGAAAAGCGGCAGCGACTACGTTTCCTCCCTTGCGATTAATTCGGGAGACCGGCACGACTACGAGCGCGCCAACCATTGGGAGAATCCACACGAGCCAAGGGACTATCGTGTTCATTGTTCAACTCTCATTTGATCATGGTTGAAATTTGCGTGAGTATGCCGCTGATCACGGTATCAGGCAAGATTCCCAAGAGAATTGCCACTGCAGCTAGTATGATCAGTGGGATGGTCATCGTGAAGGGAGCTTCTACTACTTCCGTCATTTCTGGAGGCAAGCGCCCGAAGAAGATGCGTTTCATTGTCCACAGAGTGTATCCGGCCGTGAGCGCTGTAGAGACGACTGCGCCGATCGCCACAATCAGCTTCTGTAGCGTGAGAGGATGCATCGCGGAGTTGATGGATCCGAAGAAAATCAAGAATTCTGAGATGAAACCGCTGGTAGGCGGAACGCCTACTATCGTTAGGAACCCGATGAGGGCAGCTGTGGCGGTAATCGGCATCTTTCTTGCGAGCCCCCCGAGCTTGGATATGCTCCTAGTTCCGTGAGCTTGCACTATGATTATTCCGGCAACCATGAATAAGATGCCCTTGCCCATTCCGTGGCTCAGATAATGAAACATCGAGCCAGAAACACCCTGAATTTGGACTGAAGCGATCCCAAGTAGAATGTATCCCATCTGACTTACGCTCGAATATGCCATCAGACGCTTGATGTCGTCTTGAACGAGCGCCATCAGCCCCCCATACACCATCGTGATCAACGCCCAGATGCTAAGCTGAAATGAGATCGCGCCAATCAATTCGGGAGAGATTGTCATAAGAATCCTTACCATCGCATATCCTCCGATTCCAATCATTGCAGGGGAAAGCAGAGCACTGATTGGAGTAGGAGCCTCCGCGTGAGTGGAAGGGAGCCAGACGTGAACACCGAAGGTCGCCATCTTCACGAGGAGCCCCATGAGGATCATGATCGTAATCCAGAACCCGTAGGGTTTCGGAATGACGGCAGATGCCAGTGACGATAGGTCGAATGTTCCTGCGACGCCCCCCAGTGTTAGGATCCCTGCCAGAAGTGAAAGTGCTCCGACGTGTGTCCACATGAAGTACATGAATGAGATCTTGTCTCTGTCACCGTATCCCCATCGAGCGATCATGAAATATGAAGGAATCAGCATCAACTCGAAGAATAGATAGAACTCGATCAGGTTGGTGGCAAGTACAGCTCCGATCATTCCAGCCGCGTAGAGTAGATACAGCGCGAAGTAGAGACCGTACTCATTCGATTCTCCACCCAACCTGTGCTTCATATACGGCATCGAATAAACTGAGATGACAAAGCAAAGCAGGCTGACTGTGAAGACGATAGGTACACTAAGTCCGTCAGCCCTGAAACCGAAGTATCCGATTGGTTCCCATTGGAATTTCTCCACGACATTTCCTTGCAGAGCCGAGAAGATGACAGTCAGTGTGGAAAGACCAAGGGGAACCGAGGCGATCCATCCCACCCGTGATCCGAGTCGGTTCGAGAGGAACCAAACCACAGGGACAAATGCAAGTGGCAGGGCAACGCTCATGAAAAGCAGTGAAGACATGGATTATCCTCTAAGACGATTGAGTTTCCGGAGGTCTATTGTTCCGTTGAGTCTAAACGCCACAAGTATCAAGGCCAACCCTACGGTGGCCTCCATTGCGGCTGCTGCGATCGAGAAGAAGACAATGTTCCAACCTGTTATCATGGGCGGGTTGGAGTATCGTGCAAATGCCACTAGGTTGATGTTCGCAGCATTAACAATGAGTTCCACAGAAAAGAGCAAGCGAATAGCATTCCTCTTCGAGACTAGACCGTAGATGCCGATTCCAAGTAGTGCAGATGATAGAATGATGTAGCTACTGAGTGGCTCCATTAGATTTCTCCTCCCGCTCAACTTTTACAAGGGTTAGGCCGCCAACAACAGTGGCTCCGATGAGAAGCCCGAGGATCACAATGGGAACAGCATAGGATGATGCCAATGAGCGACCGAGTTCCCGCAATGTGACTTGATAGAGTGCTGGTGCTTCCACAGAGCCAGGCATAAGCATGATGACGGCCCCTGCCATTGCAAGCGCGACCAGACCAGCAACGAGCGCTCCTCCACGACCGAGACGACTCGGTTCTTCTTGCTCTACGATCTTCCCAGACTCTCTTCTGACCAGCATGATCGTAAAGAGAATCAAAACTACCACTGCACCTACGTATACGGATATTTGGAACATCGCCACATAGTCAGCGCCAAGAAGTATGAATAGCCCAGCCACTCCGATCAGC
>CAYGWT010000097.1:0-2313 GCA_964353625.1 uncultured Candidatus Bathyarchaeia archaeon
TCCAAGTTTCAGTACATCCGCTGTCGTGAGTGACAAGTAGTGTGGGCAGGTCTCAGCAGTTACATTCACGTTATCGCGTTTCGCGGCCGCGATCAGACGTACGCCCTCGCTCGTGGACATGTGTGAAATGTGAAGCTTACTTTTAGCCGCCCGCGCGATACCGATTGCCTCTTTGATGGCTTTCTCTTCGACGGCGTTGGGTTTCGATTCATTATGCGCTATCGGATCCATACGATTGGCTCTCTTCAGCGTCACGGTGAGTTGCTGACTGAGTTCCTCATCCTCCGCGTGGACATTAGTGATTGCACCGAGTTCAGCCGTCGTTTTCATCAGAGCTTCAAGGGCCACCTTGTCGATGAAGTAGGGAGCGCACATGAAAGCTTTGAACGAGTATATTCCAATCTGAGTCAAAGCTTCGATATTTGCGAAGTTCGATGAATTCATCATGCCTGCGTGAAGAGAGAAATCGACTATTCCCTGCCGAACGCCTCGATCGATCTTCTCTTTAGCAGCCTCTACGTTGTCGACACGCGCACTAAGAACCATATCTATGATTGTGGTGACTCCGCCCGCTGCGGCGGCACGCGTTCCGCTCGTGAAATCCTCTCGCCGAGAGAAATTCAGATCGCCTACGTGTGCATGAGCGTCGACAAGGCCAGAAAGAACGAACTTCCCTTTTGCATCGATGATCTCATTTGCTGTCGCAGAGATTTTCTTGGCGATTTTCGTGATCTTTCCGTCTTCGGCCAATACATCCGACCTAACGGTCTTACCTGCGAGGATAGCGTTTCCATTCTTGATCAGAAGAGACATGATTGTCTACCAACTGCCACTGTATCACGGTCAGCACGGAGAGTAGGGGCACTCCGACTGTTAGAGATGCGTGTTTACGTTTGTTAAGGTTAAGATCATTAGCATGAACCCTCAGACTATTCGCTAGGAAGCTTGGGCATGACGTCGATCTTGGTGAAAGACGGCATAATCGTCACCATGGATCCGAGTCATAGAATACTCTCCGACCACTCGATAATCATAGAAGATGGCAAGTTCAGAGCTATCGGAAAGACCGATGAAATCGCAAAGGACTGGAACGCTGATGAGGTTATCGATGCTTCCGGCGGCATAGTGATGCCGGGACTCATCTGCAGCCACACTCACCTCTACGGAATGCTTCTGCCTGGTGCGAAGCTCGATGTTCATCCACCCTCCGATTTCACACAGATTCTTCAACGCATATGGTGGCCAGTTGACGAGAATCTGACCCTAGACGACGCCTACGCGAGCGCTCTCGTAGGGTCCTTGGAGTTTCTGAAGACGGGGACAACCACGTTTGCCGATACCTATTCTGGACCTAATTCAATCGAAGGTGTCCTCGACAGAATCGCGAAAGCCGTGAACGAGGTTGGAATTCGAGGACTCCTAGCCTTCGAGGCAACAGAGAGGCATTCCAAGGAAGAGGGAGAAAGGGGAGTCAAAGAGAACGTTCGCTTCGCACTCAAAACGAAGCAAGAATCAAGCTCCAAAACTAAGCCGCTCTTTAGCCTACATGCGTCCTTCACAGTCACGGACGAGCTTATTCGGTCGGTGCGCGAACTCGCGAACAAATACGATGTCCCGATCACGATTCATACATCGGAAGGCCTCGGCGATTTGCAACACAACATCGAACGTTATGGGAAACGGACGCTTGAGAGGCTCCGAGATGTCGGCCTACTCGCTCCAGATGTTGTTCTAGCGCACTGCGTTCATGTCAATGACGGTGAATTGGATATTGTTGCGAAGTGCGGATCTAAGGTCGCTCACAATCCCATGAGCAACATGCTGAACGCGGTGGGAACTGCCCCGGTACCCCACATGCTCAGACGAGGAATTTCCGTTGGATTAGGCAACGACGGCTACATCTTTGACGGATTCGAAAACATGAGGGCTGCATATTTGGTTCACCGGCTCGTCTCCAGAGATCCCAACGCAATTGACGCTTACACAGTCCTCGAGATGGCAACAATCAGAGGCGCCCAACTGTACGGTCTCGCCGATCAACTAGGCTCAATTGAGCTTGGAAAGAAGGCAGACCTGATCGTAGTCAAGCCGGATGTCCTTCCGACTCCACTTAACCGAGATAGCGTAATCGGTCATCTCATCAACTCGATAAACGGATGCGATGTCCGAACGACAATCCTCGACGGAAACGTAATCATGAAAGAGCGAAGAGTGCTCACCGTGGATGAGGAGAGAGTACAAAGGGAGGCCCAAAATGCCGCCGCTGGTTTGTGGGAGCGTCTGAAAACGGCGAAACCTCAAGTAGAACACGTA
>CAYGWT010000098.1:0-2632 GCA_964353625.1 uncultured Candidatus Bathyarchaeia archaeon
TATGATATCTACGATGGCCGTGAAAAACGATAGGAGAACCGCAAAGACAAAATTCGCCACCCCATTAATCACTGATAGTATCACCATTTCGTGTAGTTCATCAACCATCTAAGGCACTGAATTATGTTGGTCAGACATTATCGCTTGGCAATTGAAGGTGAAGCGTGTGCTTTCATCTCTCCGGCCATGAACGCATCTGAGTCTTTGCTCTGCTTCCGATGCTGCTTGCTACTGCGCCGTGGAGATAAGCACCCAAGAACATCGATGTAATCCCAACCAAGATTGCGACGTTACCCGTTCCTAGGCTCGCCACGGCTGACCCAGGACATAGACCGGACATACCCCAGCCTACTCCGAATATTCCGGCTCCAACAATCACTCTCCTATTGAGGGCGTGAAACCTTTTCCTGTAGACTCCTCCTGTCAGAGGCTGCTTCAGCGTTTTGGGGGCAAGATTCACAGCTAGCATGTCCAAGAGCGCTGCCGCACCCAGCACAAGAATGAGACCGAAGTCATGGAGTGTCAGGAAACTAAGCACCACCTCTTGTCTTGTCATTCCACTGAAGGCAAGACCGAAACCGAATAGTAAGCCTCCTGCAAGGATAAACGGATATCTTGGATTCATGGTCGGATACCTACCGCCTGCATTGTCATAGCTGTCAATATGCCAACACAAAGGAATGTGAACACTGCGTACAGCGAGGTGGTGGAGAAACTGGCCAAGCCACTTATTCCATGCCCTGATGTGCATCCTTGCGAGAGTCGAGTGCCAACACCTACAAGAAAACCGCCAAGTGCTAATCGCCACAGCTGTACCGAAGTCATATAGAAACCCTGCCCGAACAATACTGTGTACAATAATGCGCCCATGATCATGCCGATAGCCAACACCATGCGCCAGTCTCTAGAATCTAGGTACTCCTTCTGCCTGAAGTACTGATTCTTCAAGAAAAATGAAAGCGTAGAATCAAGAAAGCTACTCTGAGTCGCATGGAGCCCTGTCGTGACGAAGATGAAACCAACGCCAGCTCCTACCAGTGCGCCACCCAGCAGATATGAGAATATTCCAAGTGGAAACATGCATTGCTTCCTATTAGCTACCTCTACTTGAGTCTTTTTTATGAAAGTGACACCACGCGTCAGACACGAACCTTAAGAAGGAAATTCTTCTCTAATTGTGGTTGTTGATTTCCACGTGATTGTCAAGAGAATAAAATCCGAGATTGTGGCCCATCTTTCATATCTTGTTGGATCGGGAAACCAAGCTTTTGTAGTTGATCCAAAGCGAGATCCATGGACATACATCGATATGGCGAAGCAGAAGCAGCTGAACATAAAATACGTCTTTGAGACACACCGCAATGAAGACTATGTGATCGGATCGAGGGAATTGGCCAGTCTTACAGGTGCAGAGATCTATCACGGACCATGGCCAGAGTTCAAATACGGAAAGACCTTGAGAGACGGCCAGGAATTCAAGGTTGACAGTCTGAAGGTTGTAGCCATTCACACTCCAGGTCACACACCTGGATGTGTGTCATATGCTGTATCAGATCTAGAGAGCGGAGAAGAGACCGTCCTGGTCTGTACTGGAGACGCTCTCTTCATCAATGACGTGGGTCGCACCGATTTTGGAGGGCCAGACAAGAAGAGAGAGTGGTCTGAGAACCTCTACAATAGCATATTCAACAAGATCCTTCCACTGGGAGACCATGTGATACTGTGCCCAGCTCACGGGGCAGGCTCTGTCTGCGGTTCAGGCATCGCGGACAGAGAATTGAGCACTCTAGGGTTGGAGCGTTTGATGAATCCTGTTCTTCAGAAATCGAAGAAGGATTTCATAGAACACAAAGTCCAGGAACATCATGAATATGCACCATACTTCCGTATGATGGAGAAACTGAACGTTGAAGGAGCTCCCTTTCTTGGATACGGCACTAACCCTTCGGCTCTGAAGCCAGATGAATTCAGAGATAGAATTGAGCAAAGGGCGCTGGTAGTTGATTGCAGGCCACCACCCTCTTTCGGAGCTGGACACATAGAAGGTTCGTATAGCATCAGTCTCGAAAGGCTGGGGTTGGCGGGATGGGTGCTTCCATACGATAAGCCAATTCTTCTTGTTCTTCAGCATCACGAGCATCTTGACCGTGTCGCAAGAAACCTTACGAGGATTGGATACGATAATCTGAGTGGATACTTGACACCAAGCATAGCGTCATGGTACAAAGCTGCCCTGCCGATAGAACGGCTGGACATGATCACCGCTGTCGAGCTCAATGAGCGACTAAGCAGAGACGATGGAGGACTGGTGCTGGATGTAAGAAGCAGAGACGAATGGAATAATGGTCACATTAAAGACAGCCTCAACATCTACGTTGGTTTGTTAGAGAAACGTGTAGATGATCTGCCTGAGAAAAAGCAAATAACAGTCGTATGCGAGTCGGGAACTCGATCCAGTCTAGCTTGCAGTATACTCCTCAAGGCAGGCCGGAAGAATGTCAGCAACATGCTTGGTGGCATGGGCGCATGGAGGAAGTTGGGGTATCCAGTTGCAGTAGCCAAATAGGCAGAAAGTCGCACTCTTGACATTACGCGTTCGAATCCGGTGGGGATGAACCTCTAAATTCTGTAC
>CAYGWT010000099.1:0-2049 GCA_964353625.1 uncultured Candidatus Bathyarchaeia archaeon
TAGCTTCTGCGTGAGCATCCAGACAGGCGTAATGCGTTTCTGAGGCTTAATCCTTCATCGCGTATGAGGTCTGCTACCATCTTCTTCTTTCTCCCTGCAAACTTTTTTTGAATCCGTCATTCGCTATGGTGAGTTCGCCGATCAGTTGTTTCAGACGCTCATTCTCCGCTTGGAGGTCCCCTCCCCCTCCATTTCTTCTGGATCGTGTGAGCGCCTGTTTTCCTGCTTCAATGAATTTCTCTTTCCAAGCGTAGAATACGGTTGGGTTCACAGCATATTTTCTGCATAGTTCAGCTATGCCTATGCTAGTGTTCAATGATTCCAGAACTATCCGGATCTTCTCTTCAGCTGTCCAGTGTTTACGAAGCATAGCTTACTCCTCTCAGCAGGTATCTGTTCTCAAGTGTTCTCATTCTAGAGGACATGTAAAAGCCGCCGATACTACGTTCACTGGCGACTCTGCTGACCCCTAACCCCTCGTGACCGAGAGGTCTCAATTCTAGAGTGGGGCTCTGCCTTGAGCTGCTGTCCAAGTGAGCCATGAGCTCTGATAGAAGATTGCAGCTTTCCAGCCGGGTCGCAAACAAACCAAGAGGAGGTGAGAATGAAGGTTGGAGTATATTGGTGTGGATGTAGGAAAGAGGAAGTGTGTAGCATGCGTGATGAATCAAGATGGCAACATCTCTGAGACATATTCATATCCAAATACAACGGCCGATGCGTCTGAGTTCGCGAGGTGCCTGGTGAAGAAGTACAGTCAATGCAAGGCTGTAGTCGAATCGACAGGGAACATGTGGATGAAGACATACGAGGCTTTCGAGGAGGCTGGAATAGAAGTCAAGCTTGCGAATCCCTTCAAAACAAGAGTGATAGCTGAAGCAAGAATCAAAACGGATAAGATAGATTGCAGGATACTCGCCCATCTCCTCAGGGCGGATCTGGTAGCTGGCTGCTACGTACCAACAAAGCAATTGAGAGATACTCGTTACACATTAACCCACAGGATGAACATCACCAGAGACAGGACCAGGATACAGAACAGAATCCACAGCCTCCTCCACAAGTATGACCTTCAATGCGAATACGGAGACATTTTTGGAAAGCATGGAATGGATTGGCTCCGCACACTAAGGCTACCAGATACACGTGACCGACAGATCCTAGACTCGTTAATCAGACAGGTAGAATTCCTGAATTGCGAGGAAGAAACGGTAAACTCGGAGATCGCTTCCGATGCGGTGAACAACAGGTACGTTGCCATAATCATGAGCATGACTGGCTTCGATTATTACGGTGCATCAGTCCTAGCCGCGTACATTGCAGACGTTTCCCGGTTCCCATCACCCTCACATCTAGTCTCATGGGTTGGAATCTGCCCATCAGTCCACCAGACTGGAGAGTCACTCCACATGGGCAAGATGAAGAATGGAAATACAAAGGTGAGATGGATCATGAGCCAAGCAGCGAACGTAGCTGCCAAATGCGACCCAAGGATGAAAGCATTCTATGAACGGAAGCTTAGGAGACATCATCATAACGTAACCATAACCCACGTAGCGAACAAGATACTGCGAATACTATGGCATATGCTACGCGATAACGCCCTATACAATGAGAGGAAGGAGCAGCTCTATCACAGAAAACTTATCAGAATGGCTCGAACAGCATCATAACGCAACCAGGCTGGGAAGCCAACAGCAGCAAGCAAGCAGAGTCACATACGTGAAGGCTTTTACATAGAAGAGGGGTCCAGACCAAGTTCATTAGTCACTACGCTGACTTGATGGCGATCTCGCTTGGAAGAGCTGACCTTGCACGCAGATCACGAATTTTCTAGGGGCAGAAGATCCGGCATGAGGTGACCAGAGTGTGTGATTCTGAGGAAGACAATGGTACAAAGAAAGAGCTGCGTAGAAGGTCGCTTATAGTACGGACACTGGTGGGCTTCTCGCTGGGAGTTCTAGGATTTTTCACACTCGCGAGTCAACGCATACATCCATCAGCTCCAGCAGGTGCGACTCCGATCAAGGGAGGACCGTACACAATGCC
>CAYGWT010000100.1:0-8431 GCA_964353625.1 uncultured Candidatus Bathyarchaeia archaeon
AGTCTCACCAATGCGCCTACACCCTGCTGCTTCAGCGCAATAAGGTCTGATCTCGAGCGCGGGCCTCTTGAACCCGCAAGTTCTCCGTCGATTACCCAACTGAAGTTCAGTTTCATCACACCGGTCCATTCTACGCAAGGGGTCCTCAAGGAATCGGCCTGATCATTCTATGCACGAAGTACTCTCCTGCTCGGTAGGAACTCCGGACTAATGGACCGGAGGCAACGTAGAGGAATCCCAACTCCTCGGCCGCTTTCTGATAGTGACTGAATCTTTCTGGTGTAACGTATTCCACCATGGGAAGGTTCCGTGGTGAAGGCCTGAGGTACTGACCCAATGTTAGGAAATCCGTTCCCACAGCTCGAAGGTCGCGCAACGTCTGCAGAAGTTCTTCTTTCCGCTCGCCTAATCCGAGCATAAGCGACGACTTCGTGAAAACCTGCCGATTCATCTTCTTCACATGTTCTAGGACCGCTAGCGATTGATCATAGCTTGCTCTCGGATCCCTTACCTCTGATGTCAGTGATTTCGTGGTCTCAAGATTGTGACCGATAACATCGGGACCTGCCTGAACGACTGTCTGAATCTGCGCGAGGGCTCCCCCAAAGTCGGGAATGAGAGCCTCGATCCTCACGTTCGGGGTGAGCTTTCTAACGGCAGTGATCGTCTTGGCGAAATGTAGTGCGCCACCGTCCGGCAAATCATCCCGATCGACCGAAGTCAACACAGCATACTTCAATCCGAGGTCCTTCAGGGCTTTTGCGACATTTGCAGGCTCGTCAGGATTCAAGATACCTTTCGGTCTGCCGCTTTTGACATTGCAGAATCTGCAAGCGCGAGTGCAGAGCTCACCCATTATCATGAAAGTCGCTGTGCCGCTACCCCAGCATTCACCAGCGTTTGGGCAGTGAGCTTCCTCGCAGACCGTGTGCAGCGAATACTGTTCCATTATCGTATTGAGTCGCGCATAAATGGGGCCCTGAGGGGCTTTTGCCCTTACCCAATCGGGCTTGGTCGATGGGCTCATTATGGAACGCGCATTATTCACGCGGTAACCGGAACTATAAGTGTTCCCAGATCATCCGAGCATTCTCTCGGGTGGGCGAGACGCGAAACAAGTCTCTCTTGAAGAGCTTCAATACTGGTAATCGTGATTCATCCACGAAGGAAGATCAGATGACGAAACCGAATGCACTCGCGAACCTTTCAACCGCTCTAAACTGGTTTATGAACTCAATGCCTTTCTGTGTCAGCCTATAGAATCGATCATCATGGTCATCGACCTCTTCAACAACACCTAGCGTTTTTAGCTCATCGAGGTACTTCACTAGTCGGTCATACGAGAGGTTTGCGCCGTACAGGATACGTGTAGATTTCGCGTGGTTTTCTTCACGTTGGATGACGTGCATGATGTCAACGTAGATCCTCATCTGTGACCGATATTTTGGAAGTTTCTGAGTCATTGTTTGCGTGTCACTCGCAGAAGCATCGTGAACAGCGAGACGAAGCCAAGGAGCTGAAGGGTATGTCCGATCACGAATAGTAGCGGGCCGAAAGGTTGCAGGATGAAGAACAAGTGACTTAGCGTGAGAAGCAGGAAGGCGAGGAACACTAGGAACGCGCTTCTGTCTTTCGTGGATGAATAGTTCATGCCTGTTTGGACAGCGATGTAGAGCGCGAGGAAGAGCAAGATGATCTCCGGTATTGGATGATACTCTGCCAGAGGGCCGAGTAGTCTAATGCCTTGAGCGGGCGTGGCTTGAATCGTCGCCAAGCCAATCAGGGAAGCGAGCGCAACTGTCGTAGACGTTGTGCCTAACGTTCTAGTCTGGGAAACGTACGCATAGATCAGCATAGAGTATGCGAGCAGTTGTGCGAGGAAGCAGATCGAGTATCCAATCCACGTGAGACTTAACGTTCCTCTCATAGAGCGAGCTAGGATTCCAAGGAACCCTGTCAGCGAATCGATCAATAGACCTGCTGATAACACTGCGAAGCCGAAGTGGACGTACCATAGCGTTCTCTGTTTGGTGAGCCTGTATCCTTTCAACGCCTGATAGGCGATGGCGAGAGCGATGATGAACGCCACGAACTCCATTAGGCTGTCGAAGCCGACGAACCAGCGAGGGCCAACCAGATTTTTCCACCTCGTTTCATGCCACGGACTTGATGGGTTTATTGTACGTTATGGACGATACATACATCTCCGTTCCAGCGGTTTGACAGTTGTCTACTATATTGCGGCTTCCGATTTGAGCCGTTCAACATCGCTCGTTGAGTATCCGAGTTCCTGTAATATCTGAAGAGTGTGCTCGCCGAGCTTGGGAGGAGGAGACCTAACGGACAGCGAATTTTGAGACATCTTAATCGGTGTTGCTAGTTGGTTCAACTTCCCGAATGTCTCCGTCTCCATTTCAAAGAGCATCTTTCTTGATTTCACGTGTGGATCGGATGGGACTTCGCTTGCGTCATAGACTGGGGCGCAAGGTATCCCATGCTCGTTGAGAATCTTGAGCCACTCGTCACGACTCTTCTGGCGGAACAGTGCGGCTAGGTCCTGATGGATTCGTCGAGCAGTTTCTTCGGCGGCACGCTGTTGGTCTTCGTATTTTTCCAGTTTCAGGGTTCTGCACAATTCGGTCCAGAACTTCGGCTCAAGCGCCGCTATCGAGATGAATCTGTGTTCCATGGTTTCGTAGACATTATAGAATGACACACCACCCGAAAGGAGCGAGACTCCTCTATCCGTTGGTGATCCCGCGAAATAGAAACCCAATGGCATGATCATTGACGCAACCGCGGCGTCCATGAGTGAAATGTCAATAAAGTCACCTTTCCCAGTTTTCTCTCTCTGATGCACTGCTGCCATGATCGCGATAGCAGCGTACATTCCACCTTGGATGTCGGAGACTTGGGTGGCAGGAATGACTGGTGGGCCTCCCTTGAGGCCTGTGGCTCCGATTATTCCGCTGTAGGCCGCATAGGTCAGATCGTGGCCGACTAGGTCGCGATACGGCCCGCTCTGCCCGTAACCTGAGATCGAACAATAGATTATGCGTTCGTTCACTTTCCTAATGACAGGATAGTCAACATTGAGTCTCTCTGCCACTCCTGGCTGATGACTCTCAATGAACACGTCAGCTCTTGCCGCGAGCTTGTGCAGTATCTCCTGCGCCTCAGCGTTCTTGAGATTCAGCGTGATGCTTCGTTTGTTCCGATTGAGCATTAAGAAAGCAGCGCCGGTGTCGCCGATGAAAGGTGGTGTGGAGCGGGCATAGTCGCCGATTTCCGGCTGTTCGACCTTCACTACATCGGCACCAAGATCACTCAGGATCATCGTGCAAAACGGACCCGGCATCAGTCTACTCAAGTCTAGGACACGCAAACCATCAAGCGGGGCCATCGTCAACTCGGACACCAGATATGATGGCCTGGCAATATTACAGTGACCGCGGCCGCGGTTCTACTACCAGTACAGTCGCCACACTTTCTGCAACACACAATTCCAGGGTTAGTATCATTCGCCTATTGTCAGAAACCATATGGTAGGTTGTCACTTGTGCATTAAGTCTTCAAGTATCTCAGATGTGCCCTGCGCTTGGGCTTTCTTTCGGAGATCCTTGAGTCGACTCGCGTGTTCCTGAGGATGGCTTTGATGTCTTCTCGATCGATCGCGACTCTTACCTCAGGAAACAATCTTCGATCTAATGAGAATCTGTGTCTGAGCAGCGAAATTAGTTCCTGCTCGGTGATCGTGGGATTTGCATCTTTGATACTATCTGATCAGATTCTGATAACCACATTGGTCATGCTTACAGCCAATCGTAGCCTCTCCTCGGGGATCAGCCTACTCCACGACAATCGTGCCACGGTCGAGTCGCAAGACGATCGTTTACTTGCTACATTCCTAAGCGCCAGTCGAGGAGTCTATCTCGTTATGGTGTAGGCATGACCGTGAGTTTGCCTTCAGAAAAGTACCCTTTCAAGCCGCATATTTGGCAGGCGGCGCCGAGTCGGAATCCTGAGTCTTCCTCATAGTATACGTTCAAGGAATCTCTGAAGCATCTTGGGCATCTGTTGCCTGGACTCTTCTCCATCACTATTCAGGAGAGTATTGAAGTGGCTTCGATATAGCCACAAGACATAGCTGAAACTATTGACTCCTCATGAATATGGAATTGATTATAGACTCTTCCGAGTATTTCTGGGGCGACTATGGCTGAGGTTTACGCTTGTGCTGGAAGATCCGTCCGGCAACAGCATGATTATCTCTCAGAAGGCGAAGAAACGCAGAATAGGCGAAAGAGAGCTCAAAGGGCTCAAGTTGGGCGAGGAAGCAATCGCTACAATGAAGAGGTAGTAGTTTGTCGTCACCCGGACCGACGCTGTTTCACATGCTCGAGAAACTCGTCGGCAAACGCGTGCTTGTCATCGTGGAACGAGACTTTGGATACGAGGGTGAACTTGTCGTCGTCTCACATCATCCACTAGGCATATGGCTTTCAGACGCCGAAGCCGTCATTCTACGCTCGACTGTGGTGAATCCCATCCCACAAGTAGTAAGCAAAGAGAAGAAGCATGAGCTCTTTCTGCATCTTAATTCCGTGCTAAGAATTGAAGCTGCGTCTGAAAGTGGAAAGACTAGTGAGAGAAAATAGAGTCGGTTGGCTCGGCGGCGTCGTCATAGACACCAACGACGGAAGAATGGTCTTCGACCCGGCCGCAACACGTAGCATGGAACGCGATGCACACATATTCATCTCACACGCGCACTCTGACCATACGCTCGGCTTTCAATCAAGCATCATGAAGTATTCCACAAAAGAGACGAAGCGAATCTTCGAGAAGCTTAGAGGAAAGACCGTCAGAAACTGGCGGCCGGTTGAATATGGGCAGAGGATACGCATCGGCGATACGGAGATCCTTCCACTAAACGCGGGTCACATGCTCGGCTCAGCACAATTCAAAGTCGTCACGAGCGATCACACTTACGTGTACACTGGCGACCTGAACTGCGTCAACACGTTGACAACCGAAGCTGCTGAAGTGCCCAAGTGTGATACTCTCATCATAGAAGCGACGTATGGAGATCCGAGTTTCATCTTTCCCCGACGCGAAAGAACGTACGCGAGAATTGTCAACTGGGCTCTTCAGGAAGTGAAGGATGGACACATGCCCACCTTTCACGTTTACTCGTCAGGAAAATCGCAAGAGATCGTGAGACTATTCAACGTGTACACGAAGCTCCCGGTCGTCTGTGCCTCAATCGTCAATCGGGCGAATGAAGCATACAACGAAGCTGGCATCGATTTGTCGTTCGTCGAGGCTGATACAATGGAAGGCAAGACGTTGCTTCGCAAAGGTAATTGCGTCTACGTCACTACAAGGAGGACCAACTCATCGGTTCCACACCACGCCTCGGAAGCCATGGCAACGGGCTGGGCTATCCGTTTCGGTTCAGGGAGCTACGCATCATTCCCGCTGAGCAGCCACGCCGGCTTTGACCAACTAATCAAATATGTAGCCAAGACGGATGCAAGACGCGTCTACGTATTCACAGGCTACGGCGAACTTATCTCAAAACACTTGAGGAAGGAGTTGAAGGTTGAAGCGGATCCGCTTCCGCTATTTTCGCAGAGAAGTATCCTAGACTACTAGGGCGCGAATATGGTGCCTACTTGAATGTCATGTAGGAGAAGATGCTGACCGCGATCAGGGCGACGGAAAGTATCAAGACGACCTCAGGCCGTATCTTAATGCCGGGAGTCTCCTCCTCAAAAAATCTTAGCAGCCCTGCGCTTGCAGCTGGCATTGGTGCTTCGCTCTTGCGCCGTTTTTCTCGTCTGCTCATGACCTAAAGCCTAGTGAAGTGAGCGGGTGGGGCGCCCTCTTAAACATTGACGCGGCCAAGCGACTTGTCACGGGTCTGAGGATCCGAAATAGCTGGTTATCTCGTGGACGGGATCGAATAGATGATTCGCCGGTTTAACCACGGCAAGAATAGGATCAGTATTAGGAATGGTAGGCCTACGCCGGCGTATACCAGCAACCACTGATCCGCCGATGGTGCTGTGAGGTCGTAGGCGACCATTCCCAGAAACGCGATTACCGACGCGACAGCTGCCGGCACTAACAGCCTCTCTTGGGACTTGTACTTCCTTGCGAGCCTGTGTAGTGCATAGAGAAATATTGCCGTGAAGAGAAAATCCAGAGTCTGGTCAAGGTAAGCCCAGATCCCTGGAAGCGACCAGATCAGTCCAAATCTCTGTGACAATAGAGGCCAGAGGAAAGAGACGCCGACTTCGTACAGGAGATCAAACAGAACGTGAACGAAGATGCCAACCGCGATTCCGAAAAGACCACCGCCCACGCTTCCGCTCCAACCCGTCCGCCAAAGCACGAGCCCGATCAAAGCGAGAGATAGTATCGTGAAGAAACTGTGAGTCAGCGTGCGGTGAGGTGTCAGCGCCTGCTGCATGTTTCCTCCGGCCGCAATGATTACGATTGAAATCAGCAAGTCTACGTCAGGGATGATAGAGCCCCAAACGATTCCGAAACGCATGGTTCTGGTTCCGATTTCTCCCAGGATCGTGCGTCGTCTGGTTGCAAGCACTACACCGATTCCGATCAGACCGTGAAGCCCTGTCCAGACCATTCGTCTCACAGAGACTGCCGGGTCACCTTTTTATATACTAGTCTTGCCTTTTTTGTGGTCAGTATACTGGAGATCTTACCTGCGTGGATGACGGGAGGGCTGTGTAGCTTGTACCGATTATCGTGGCGAGTATTATCTTTCGTATAACTAGAGAATAGGGACGGTGGAATGCAAATATGGGTTATGAAAATCGACGGTCTAGTGCCCCGAGGCAAATGACGAAAGTCAAATGCGCCGAATGCGGCGCAGATACAGAAGTACCGTTTGTGCCAACGGCGGGCAGACCAGTCTACTGTAGAGAGTGCTTCGAGAAGCACCGAAGATACTAGGCCAACAACCTAGCGTCAAGACTACCAGAATTTCTTCATTTTCTTTCTTATGAAACGGGTATCCTGTCAAGGATGCCATTCCGAACCTATCATGATCCAGTGGGTCCTCTGACTCGCAGACAAAAGCCTCAATATAGCTGAAGCAACCATTATCTCCGTTAGACAGGAGAGAATTGCGATTCCCCGTTACAAGAGACCAAGAATAGGCGAAGAAGAAGTTAAAGAAAGAGTCCTCAAGATGATTCGAAAAGTCTCTCCTCACGGGTATGGCATAGAGTTTCGCAAGATACGCCAAGTCGGCGACTTCTGGGAGGCAGAGGGAGTCTACCGCTCAGAAGGAAAGGAATCCCCTTCCCGCTTTACAATCAGGCTCAACTCACAAGGAGCCGTCAAATTCAAAGACATAGAACCACCGTGAGCAGAACCCCCCCATCAACCAACTCTAAGAAGGATTACGTGCAAGCAATCAAGACCCTCCAAGGCGCATCCCAAGGCATCACAGCAACCGGAACACAAACAGGGACGCAGGTAACACAGACGCAAGTACAGGCTCCCCCCTCCGAATGGCTCCTCATCAGTGGATTTGGCGTCGGAATCGCCGTAGGAATCATCATCATAGGAGTCGTCTTAGCAGTCGTCCTGATTCGCCGCAGAAAAACACCTCCAACCCCGAGCTTGCCCATGCAACCGCCCAGCCCCGAACCTCCACCGAATCAACTGGTTTGATGGACGAATAGATGCGAAACCCTTCCTTACGATCCCTCTCACACCATGACCCGGACAAGGATGCCCTTCGGTGTCCGCTCGTCTATGATTCTTGGAGGGAATTCAGAGACTCAAGGTGGAGGAGTTATCTTGATCGCTTGCACCGGGCATTGCACTTCGCATGCCATGCACTGGATACAGTCCTTCTCCCTGGCAGGGTCTGACTTCTTTACAGATGTCGGATGGCCCGGACTATTAATCATCTCAAATACGGTTGTAGGGCAAACGCTCACACAGATCTCGTCGCCATCACATACGTCATGATCTACTGCAACATTTGTTCCGTGAATTCCAAGCTTCGTAGGAGGGCTGGTCTCACCCCAAATCTTGTGACCATTGTGATCTTCACTAGCCTTCAGCTTACTTTGAAATTCAGGATCTATTGGCATGACTTGTGATCTCGGCCCTCAGTTCGACCCCCATTGGTACTAGAACTTTTCTACACAACGGTGGAGGACGGGGGAGAGCCTGTGCGCCATACCTCTGCAATTCGTGTTAATTGGTATGCGCATCACGCTTGATGCACACCATGCATACTGAGATACTGAGGTGACAACGCTCGCGTAGTGACATGCCTGATCCGAAAATCATGCGTAAGGAGTTTGCGAAAGTGACAGCTTCCCAATCAGTCCAGCGTTTAAGGCGTACACTCCATGGCTTATATGTCAAGAGAGACGTAGGC
>CAYGWT010000101.1:0-9559 GCA_964353625.1 uncultured Candidatus Bathyarchaeia archaeon
GATCACTTCACGACGCCATCTGTGTAGTGCGAAATGTCGTCGAGGACGGCAAGATAGTTGCTGGCGGAGGCTCAGTCGAGGCGGAGCTGGCAAAGCAGCTCTTTGACTTCGCGGTTAAAGTTGGAGGAAGGGAGCAGTTGGGCGTTCAATGCTTCGCAAAAGCTGTCGAATCAATACCATTGACGCTCGCACAGAATGCAGGACTCGACCCCATCGACATCATGGTTGAACTCAGAATGAAACACCAAGAGAGCGCAAACAAGTGGTTCGGAGTCAGCGTGCACGATGGAAAGGTGGCTGACATGCTCAAAGAGAGAGTGGTTGAACCTCTTCGCGTCAAACAGCAAGCCATCAAATCATCAACGGAAGTAGCATGCATGATTCTCCGTATCGACGACGTGGTTTCGTCCAAGGGAGAAAAGGGACCTGCTGGCGGACCGCCAGGGGGCGGCATGCCTCCCGGAATGGGCATGATGTGATTAAGAAAACATCCATCATGGATTCTCTGCAATCGTCATCTGTCCGTTGTGAACGGGGCGACAGCGGGAAACATCACCGGTTTCGAATCTAAGACTCCGTTTCTCTCAGTTCGTTGCTTCTCGTTTGAATGGCTGCGCTGATCCGTCTATGCGCGTCTTTGACTTTGCGAGCCCAGAAGGTGCTAATCAGTCTCTCGAACAGGAAATTGTTCTTCTCATTAACATTATCCAGCTCGCTATTGTTTCTGGCGTTCTTGACACATGAATTCAGATAACCATAGGCTGTTCCGACCTGCTTTCCTGTCGGACGTCCAGACTGCATGACCACTGAGGCAGGATCAAGCCTTTGTCGAGTTTGAGGGCTTTGAGAATCCTGCACAAGCCCGTGTTCAGGAGATCGACGTTTCTTTGGCATCTGCTGATTCTTGCAGGCCTCGTCAATGTTGCCATTATGGTGATGGCTGCAGCAGCATTCGGCTCACATGGATCGAACGTTGCCACAATTCAAGACGCTTATCTTACTCTTCAACCCCTCTTTGGGCCGGCCGCAGCTACTGTGTTTGGAATAACCCTGCTTGCCTCAGGGCTCTCATCTTCAACTACAGCCACTATTGCAGGGCAAGCAATCATGGAGGGAATGCTCGGTCGGAAGATGAACCTCTGGATTCGAAGAATTGTTACCCGTTTGATAAACACCGTTCCAACCACGATCGCGATCCTCGCTGGAATAGAACCGATTCTAATTCTCGTCTACAGCCAAGTCGCCTTGAGCTTACTGGTCCCGCTTCCATTAATCCCCCTTCTGATACTCACGAATGACAAGCCCCTAATGGGCCCCTTTGTCAACAGAAGAATTACGACGCTCGTTGCAGCAATCTTCATTGGAATCATCATCTTATTCAACGGTTTCCTGCTCTACTTGACTTACGGTTAAACATGGAGATTTTGCAATGGATTGGAATATGGTTGTGTGTCCGAGTTGCGCCGAGGAAGGCTTAACGTCCATGGTTGCTCAATACGTGTCGTGTGGCTATTCGGGACAGCGGAGCAGTCACGAGTGTACGGATCCTTGAGAGGTGACCAGTAGATGAGTGAGGAGTTCAGAAGAGATTATCCCATTCGAGAAGGCGAGTTCCTCAAGCAGCTTGGTGGATTCGATATCTACCGTTCTCCGAACCTAATCATGGCTATTGTGGCGGTAGAATCCGAGATGGGCACTCGGGATATCCGATTCTATCGATGGCAACTGAGAAAGGATGCGCAGTCGGGACAGGAAGCGTGGGAGATTGACCTAGCACACTTCAGCGTAGGACAATTCGATTTCAAAGATATCGCAGCGAAAGTGGAGCGGCTGAACCAGCAGTTAAGAGATGCACGATATGAATCCGCCCTGCGCTCATGATCGCCTAGGGCTAAAGACGGCTCGCAGCGATAATCAATAGCGGTTCTTCAAATCGAGACGCAAGAAGCTCTGCCCCCTACTCTGCTGACGAGATGCGGGCGTCGTGATCTGGCCTGTGTGTGTGCGCACCACATGACCGACAAACACGGCAGCAGAATACCTGCCGCCGCACAAGAAGCAGGGCCGGAGTAAGCACTAAGTGTCTACAGCTGGGCTCCGCACTTCTCGCAGAACTTGCTCTCGAGCGGAATCTTTGTTCCACAGCTTCGACAGAACTTGGTTGAGCCAGAAAGCTGCGCGTTGGGCTCAGCTGGTTGGGCGGGCGCTGGAGTGGTCTGTATTCCTGCTGCTACGTAGACTGTTTCTCCGTTTTTCGTTTCCTTCTTGACGGCGCCCTCCTCTACTAGGCCGTTCATCATCTCCTCTGCTTCTTCACGTGACACACTCTCCCTCGCTGCAATAGCTGCGAGTGTGACACCGCCAGTCGCCACGGCCATCGATAGTACCGTGGCTCTAGTGAGGCGTCGAAATCCTCTTCGGACTCCTCTCCTGACCATTCTTCTCGCGCGAAACATGTAGATAATCCTCAAACAGAAATCGTTCTAATATGCCATTGCGATTGTTCAGAATTTAAGATATGTCCTCTGAGTGCTCGCAAAGCTTGAGCCGTAGCTAGAATTGCGGATCGATCTCGTGACAACTGTTATGTTCACTGTGCGTGACAGTCTGGATTAGGGTCTGTGGAATGTGGCGTGTTCGTAGAGCTAGAATGAGGCGAGCGATGTGGGGAGGATGGATTTGGATCTTAATCGTCGTGGTTTTGATGATTCTGTTTGTCGTGCTGAGGTGGAGATGGATTCTCTGGCGTTTCTAGGAGTATGAGCGGTTGGGTCAAGGTGAATCATGGGATGGTCATAGCTAGGATGGATCTCATGGTTAGATTCACTAAGCGACTGATGCCAGTGGCTCTGATAGTATTGTACATCATGAGTCTACTCGTATTGATTCCTAATGCTTCAGCTGCTAGTCAAACGATTGCTGACTTGGATGCTCCCGACGAGGTCGAGGTCTCAGAGCGCTTCCTAGTTACTGTCAGAGTCTCATACGAATTTGGAGGAGGAGACGCGAGAGTCTGGGCTAGAGTGCGAAGCCAAACGACCCTCGGCGACGTCTCGGCTCCTCTCGAGAAAGCCAAGACGGTTCGAGGAGGAGAATTGACCTGGAACTTCGAAATAACTGCTCCAAACGTCGCTGGGGTCTGGACGCTTGAAGCGTACGCGTTTCACTGGGATTCAAGTAACCGAGAAGTTGTTGATGACACGAAGGAGTTTCACGTGGACGTCGTGGCTCCCGTCGCTGAAGTGACCACAACCCGACTGACGCGGGCGAGCACGCAAGCCATCGTGACATCTAGGCTCACACCCGTGGTCACGACGCAAGCCGTCACGCAGACCACTGGGGGCTTGGGAGGAGGGGGAGCCTTCCTCATCTTGATCATAGTTGCAGTAGCTGCTGGAGCCGCCTACTACGTCAGCAGGCGGCGAAAAGTCAACCCTCCGTCGGCTCCCCAGAAGTAGCTGCCCACACGTGTGTGGCGCTAGTGCGTACACACGGGCGGAGAGAGAAGAGGAAAGACACATACGACGGTCTTAGGTTCGGATGTTCGCACTACCCAAGTCGCACACAGAAATGATGGTTTGAATCTACAGGGCTATGAAACCGGCCCACAGGTTTGAGAAATTCACAACCTCTTCTTCATTCAAGAAACCTTGACAGAAGCAGACATTCCAGCTTACGGCAGATCTGTCAATAAGGCAAGTGTTAAGTCGGAAAATGCACTACCTACTGCGGACGAGTGAGAGGTTTCGAATGCGGCGAGGAGGAAGGAAGGCGAGGAGCTATCTTGGGTGTAACGTTCTTTTTCGTTTTTGCTGCGCTCCCATGGAGATGGCAGTTCTGGCAATCGGAGCGATTGCATTAGGGTGACATACTCACATGAGCAATTATTTGAGATATGCTGCATCAGCATCTCTCGTTATCCTGTTTGCTGCTACGCTGCTTGTGTCGGTCCCCATGACTATCGCGGCGAGTTTTGACTTCGGCCTCAGGTTTTCCGCCGACGTCGTAGCCATAAGGCAGGGAGAGCATGCAATAGTTGAGGTGACTGTAGGGATTATTAGCGGTCAGCCCCCAGAGGTGACACTCTCATACACTATCCCGCCTGTCCCCGGGCTCAGCGCAACGCTCGACAGGACCAAGGGAATTCCGCTCTTCAAGTCAACCCTTAGAATAGATGCCACAACCCAAACTCCCCCGGGCACTTACACAATCAACGTCGCTGGAGTCGCAGGGAATGTCACTAGAGTAGCGTCCGTTACGCTGAAACTTGAAAGCGCGAAAACAGTAACCACAGCTATTACAGGTGGCGGCTCGACGGCCACGACACGGCTCACCTCGGCCACGGGAACAATAACACAGCCTACCATTGCCACTACTGAGGCTGGTGAGGCGGGCCAAGGAGTGGGACGAGCGTTGAGTGGCGGATGGATCTACTTGGTCCTGCTCGTGATTGTGGTGGTCGCCGTCGCGGCATACTACTTCGGCAAGCGACGCAAACCTGTGACTGCAGAGCCAACCCCTAAGCCACCATCCTCAGGTTAGCAGTCGATCCTCCCACCACTGTCCGGATCGCAGAGTAGAAAGGCGAAGGTTCCTAGAATACTCAGTGGAAAGACCAGTTGGGCTTCCAGATAAGCGGCCCTGCGTAGACGCGAGAGACAACCGAGCTTCCTACACCGGCAGCCTTCCAAGGAGCCCAATTATGAGTAGGACGATGACGACGACTATGCCGATTGAGATGAGCCATTTCAATGATCTAAATGCAAATCCTAGAACAGCGAAAAGAACGAAAGTTACTATTAGGATAAGAAGTAGACCGACTAGGTTGACCATGCAAACCCCATACAGATTATTTGTATATAACAATTTGGCCAAGGGGCCATGTTGACCGCGATTTGAACCATTGATTCGACTCACCCGGTGTGCACGCAATCAGTCCAAACAATAGTGCAAGTGACTAGAGGCTCATCGATACCTTTGTAGCCTTTCGAACGACAGCCTCGCTATTGCCCATTTCAGCCGTCGCTCATTCGTCATATGATTTCCTCTTGATCAAAATTGCAAGTGTGCTGCGTTATGGTTCATCGCCGCAGGAATCACGCATTCAAAAGTTCAGAACGGCGAGCTGCACACGCACGGTATGCCTGAATGGAACCTGACTCCTCTGTCCACTCCATCGCGAAGACAAACCTCAAGACGGGATGGACGACGGTTCAGACCCTCAGGCCCCCGACCTTTGGAGCAACTAAGACGAAAACTTACCAGTGTTAGAAGCAAGCATATCATCAAGACGGCGGATAACACAGGACTAGGCACGAAGGATGAACGCTTCATGACTCAGCACTCAAGGGGGCCTCAGTTTTCCGAGTCACACAGCTCAGAGAGCCGGTCACTTCCTGATCTAGTGGTTTTGCTTTCTCCTGCATTAGTAATTCTTGCTACAACTTTCTCTGTCTCATTCTTCGCGGGAACAGCTGAAGTTTTCTTGCTTGTTCAATCAAGTGGCCGTATCCTGGTAAGATTCTTCGCTATCACAGCGATCCTTCTGGCGCCCATGGTGATTCTACCTTCGTTCATGTCAGTTCTAGGAATGACGCTCGCAGACGAATTTCCATTCGGTAGTATTGTGAGGGGCAGAGCGCGCGTTCAGTTCAGTAGGTATTTGCTTTGGGGCATAAGGCCACTTCAGGGGATTGGGATGTCGTTCATGTTCGTCAACCAACTTCTAAACCTCTTCAGAACCTACCCTGAAACTTCTTTCGTTGGTGCTATGGTTCGTCCGATTCTGTTCATAATCATCAGTATCCCATTTTCGATGCTCTTTTCCATCATTTGGTCATTGGACGATCTTGGCGTCAAAGTGTACCTAAAGAATACTGATGAGGTACGACTGATTGGCGGATATGTGGGAACGATTCTGCCTGTTCTCTCAGGAGCGTTTGGCATCTACAGCCTTTTCCAACACGGATTCTCACCTACTGATGCTCTAATAATGCTGGCACTCGTTGCATTGGTCCTCTATCCGCCGTATGTTCTCTTTGCTGTGGCCCACAACCGGTTCTTGGGCCGGCGTATGTCCACACTCATCGAGAAGCTTCGATTCGCTGGCATACAAATCCAAATGGACAAAGACGATTCAAAGGTCTGCTTGATCGCTGGCGGATAATGGTAGGACGAGATGACATGGTCACATTTGAAATCGGAGTCATCCTTGCCTTCTCTTTGATCGTTTTGTCACTGATTCTCTCCTCAAGACTCAAGATTCACTATACTCTGATTCTCGTAGTTTTGGGCGCGTGCGTGGCTAGTTTCAGATATTTTGTAGGGAGTCAGCCCAGTGCTTTCACGGGAGAACTCATACTTGGACTCGTCCTCCCAACGCTGGTCTTTCAGGCTGCTTTGTCGATAGATTTCCGGATTTTGAGCGAAGTCAAGAAAAGAGTATTCCTACTAGCAATCGTGGGTGTTTTGGTCTCTGCGCTTGTCAGCACATCTTTGCTGGTTCTTTTGACGCCTTTGGCGATCTTGATTGCATTGACTTTCGGAGTAATCATCTCTCCCACAGATGCTGCTTCCGTCATAGACGCATTCAAACGTCTTGGTGTGCCCCACAGGCTATCGACTATCGTCGAAGGAGAGGCTCTGCTCAACGACGCGACAGCCATCGTCCTTTTCTCAGCAGTTATGTCGCTCACACTAAGCCCAATCTTGAACATTTTCCGTTTTGGCATGGTATTCGGGGGTGGAATCATTGTGGGTCTCGGTGTTGCCTTTGTGGCTACGAGGATCAGTCAGCTTGGCTCTGGCCCTACATACCGTATCGTGTTGTCCATGGCAGTTGCCTATGGTGCCTACGCTGCTGCGCAGGCGCTTGGTTTCTCGGGTATTGTTGCGGTGGCTATTGCGGGACTCTTCATGAGTCGAGGCTTTCAGAGGAATAGTGAATCTACTCGAGATCTTTCATTCTTTTGGGAAATTGCGGCGTTTACCGCGAATGCGGTAGCCTTCCTCTTCTTAGGATTAGTTGCCGATGTTGGCATGATCATTACTTATGGAGCGCTCATAGTGGTCTGCTTTGTTGTTGTCTTGATCGCCCGATTCGTGAGCGTTTACTCAGTCTCCGTAGTAGCCTCAAGAATCGAGGGTAAAACGCCGGGATCTTGGCAGGTGGTGACCGCACTGGGGGGCATGAGAGGCGCAGTATCCGTTGCACTGGCTTTGTCGCTTCCTGCGGGGTTCGCAAGAGACTTGATAGTCACTCTGACATTCGGAGTTGCCGTCATTTCCCTTGTTGTTCAAGGGAGTTACCTTCAAGCATATGTGAAGAGACATGCTTTGGAACCGACTACTGGCTGACAGGGACGAAACATCTGTTTCTCACAAGCGAGTTGAAAACCTACAGTCAATCTGGTCTGGATCGAGCTTGACTCGATTTCTCTTGTGGTCTTCTAAGACCTCCTGACGATTGGTGGGTAGTTGTCGTCGGGTATCTTGGTGCGCACACTATCTCAGCGACGACGGTTCAAATCATTATGCACACGCAAAGTATGGCACACTTATCCGGAGTGCCAGACACCAGTAGAACGTTTGTGGAACTGAAAGTTCTTTCTTAAGGTAGCTTTCTGGTTTTGCTCGGATATTTGACTGATCTATCTATCTGGTTCCTGACTATGTACATTCTGCTTGGATATTCGCCATATGCGTGCATGCCAATCTGATCCGCTGGTGAGATGGCCCACATAACCGGCTTGCCAGCACACAGAATCAGGAATCCAAACTACGACGACCGCACCGAGAGAACCACACACAACGGCGCAACGAAGAATAGACAATTGTTGGTGACTCCTGATCAAGCAGCCTAGAGTGCCTCCGCGAATTCTAGCCGGTACTTTGCCACGCCTGAGACACTTCGCATCTCCGACTCATCAAGCATCAATATCATGAATGCTTCGTCTGGGACTTGCCATTCACTTCGGATTCCATGGCCGCTTGCACGTTCAAACCCGAATCTTGGGTAGTACTGGGGATGTCCCAGGACTATGATGAACGGGCAATGTCTGCGCTTCAGCTCCGCGATGCCAGCTCGGATCAGTTCTGAGCCGATTCCCTGACGTTGGTATTCAGGCTGAACCGCTATCGGCGCGAGTCCCATTCCTCTGGACGTTCTATCTTCGCTTCCGACTATTGCGGGACTGAAGAGAACGTGGCCAACAACAGCATTCTCTCTCACAGCCACCAGAGAGAGCAGGTCGCCGCAATTTTGTCGCAGTTTGTCAATTATGTCAGCCTCTTGGGCTCGGCCGAACGCCCATAGGTTCACTGACCGGACTGCGTTGATGTCTTCTGGCAGTTCTTCTCGGACTATAGTCATGTCCTGCGCCAGACAATGAGTTTGCCATCGCGACCAGATCTCTGTATTGGTATGCGCATGAAGTGACCCGCACACGCGTATCAGATTTCGAAGCTCGAAGATCCTCAATCGTCAGGGCCGAATATTCTTTCAGCTGGATCCAGAGGTCGAAGATTCATTCGGATGGTGGCTTCTTTTCCCGCCAGTTCAACTGTTCTTCGTAGCCATCAACCTAACCGTGCTTTCCTTTCTTCATTCCTATGTGTTCCCGTTTGCTTTCTTCTATCCATCCCCACAGTTTCTTCCAAGCCTCACCAATCAAGTTCAAGTCCTGAAATCTTAGGACCGCATATAGCCCGCCTTGAATCTCCGCCAGGTCAATGCTGCCTTCAGGTTGGAGTTGCGGGCCGACAGTCAAGAAGAATTCGTAGCCATGTGGCTAGGATTATCCGTTGGATACGTATTCCTTCAAAATAGGCGTCCTTCTCGCATTCCATTACGTTCAGCCCATCCATAATTTCCTTCATCGAATTCTCCTCCTCCGGTTTGTCATTGAGGACGTGGACATGAGCTGCACGCATTGTTCTCAATTCTTCCAGTCTAACCTTCGGCTCATCCAAACCAAATCACTCTAACTTCAGATTCTGATGGTCCTGACGTTTAATTGAGTTGTGCGTGGTACGCTTGGTACGCGCACACACAATGACTCCTCCAATGAGGGTTCAAATTACGACGCCCGCACCAGCCGAGCCACCACCACCCCAACATCTTCAGATCAGAAGTCTACAAGCCTTGTTCGAGGATACGTAGAACGGTCTCTTTCAGCTTCCACTTTGGAACGGTCTGTTCTAGCGTGGTTATGACCATGTTGCATCCTGTCTTCGGGGCCCACAATCCTCCGACCATAGACCTTGCTTGCTGCGATGCCGCACTCCATTCGCCGATCGTGTTGATCTTGAGAATTTCTTGAGCACCTTAGAGGTACCGCCTAAGGATTCGATCTGCGGGAAATGCGGCATGCCAGCGATGTACCGCAAATGACAACTCCTCGGAGTTCTGTCATGTCCTATGTTACTCCTTCAAACAGAAACGAGGGCAGCTTTGACTTCTGGTTCTTGTGTGCACCGAAGTTTTTTATCGATCCATTACGCAGCTTGAGCTGGGTTTGATGCAATGAAAATGAAGTTGATGGTTCTTCTTTCTGTTGTT
>CAYGWT010000102.1:0-2197 GCA_964353625.1 uncultured Candidatus Bathyarchaeia archaeon
CATGCATCAATCGTTCAAAGGAAGAGCTATGAATCCAATAAGATGACAATACGGACTGAACTGACACTCAACCGAGCACGTTGAAGGCTAGTTGTAGCAATGGCCCCAGACCAAATACAAGATATCCCGATCCGTCAGATCCGTACTAGCAGGCTCCTCCTCCTTAGGCCTCTGGAACATGTGGACTTCGCCAAGATAGCTGAACTGTCAGAGTCCATGATGGCAGTGGGGCAGATCGAGCCGATCCTGGTAAGTGAACGGCTAAGCGACGGCTCATATGAGGTCGTGTTCGGAACCCACAGACTTGAAGCAGCTAAAATCTTGGGTTGGCAAACCATCAGATGCCATATCAGAACAAGCCTACTTGACGTCAATATCGCCTGTTCTCCGGGATCGGCCCTCGGAGGCCTAGCTGGCGTGCAAATCCACCTAGAGCATTTTCCTCTCTTGACCGCGATGCTCCAACGAACGGGATTCACACGTCCGATCTTCCAAGAATGGAAGACTGGACAGAAGTTTGGGCTGTCAAGACACCTCTCGAACCTGCTAGAATGGCATGTCCGCGGATTCCTAAACGGAATGCTGGACTCCGAGGTTGAGATCTCACGCAACTGGCTGCAGCATATTGCAGCAAAGCCAGGCCCATACTACTCTCCGCTGCTGAGAATACTCGATATGATTGGAATCCCGTTCAGCGTGGTGGGAGGGATTCCTATGGATGCAGCCTACGTTTACCTGCCTGAACTGTTCGGGCAACTGATTCCGGTGCAGGTTCCCAACATAACTTACTGACGCACCGAGTCGAGTACAGAACTCTTGATGCTGTCCGGATCGGGCGGTCTCAATTCTTCTGAAGAATCAAGGAAACGGCTAGAGAAAGCAGCTGAAATCTTCCGGAAGGTCGGAGCAAAACGAGACCTAGAAAGGGTGGAGCGTAAGCTCCCAGCTGATGTTTAGTGCACTCTTGATCCCTCACGGTTATCCATCTTGCATGTGGAATTAGTGGATCGACTGCCAAAACTCGAACGTGTATGCCATCCCAGGCGCAACCGTCGGAGATTGAATCGTTAACTCGTCTGGTCAACGCTCTCTAGATGCGAGAAAGGCATAGGAGAAACGCGTTTTTCGTCGTCGCGCACGAAGCATTGCACACACAATCATGGGCGCATATGCGGTGACTGAGGCATCTTTCTATACTTCTGAAAGGAAGACGCGACCATTAGTTTCCGGTGAGGCTGGTGGCCAGAAAGATCGTCAAGTTCCATTGGATGGGCTGGAGACGTTTTGCATATGATTTCTTGGTGATCCAGATCGGGTTCCTGCTATATGGGTTGTCCGTTGACATGATGGTTCAAGCGAATCTAGGCCTCAGTTCTTGGGATGTTCTGCATATGGCGCTTACCTACCATTTGCCCGTCTCTCTTGGTCAGGCCAGCATAGGTGTGGGGTTCGTGGTCGTGCTCTTGGACGTGATTCTTCGGGAGCCATTGGGCTGGGGCACGATTACGAACATGATCTTCATCGGCGTGTGGGTTGACGCGGTCAAACCGTTTGTGCCCATTGCCCCTACCGTCCTCTGGGTCCAAGTCGCGTATCTCTTCCTAGGAACGTTGATGATGGGATTCGGAACCGCACTATACGTAGGAGTAGATGCTGGAGCGGGGCCGCGAGACAGCCTGATGCTTGCTCTGTCACGAATAGGCAAGATGAGCCTACGATGGTCGCGTACACTCCTTGAGTCAGCCACAGTTCTCGTAGGATGGCTACTTGGTGGACCTTTTTGGGTGGGAACAATAATTTCTGCGCTTGCCATCGGCCCTGCAGTTCAGTTCGCATTCAAGATACTGCGAGTCCGCACTTCCCAAGAATCCTGAGAACTGTATATGCTAGTCTCATGATGGGCAGACACAAAATCAATCAAACGACGACACACGACGGTTCAAATGTGGGTGCCCGCACCAAGAGCCCCGACGACGACGAAAGACGCCACTCCTATTCCTCTCCTGTGACGGTTCAAATCTTGACACCCGCACCAAGAAGGGCGACGACGACTTAACCCCACGGGACTTGTACGCGTACGCACCATGAGACCCCTATCGCCAACTTTGTCTTGCAGTGTTTGGCTGTGAAATCCGTTGAGCTGGCCCCCACGCGCGTGCGCGAGTTGGGGGATAGAGTTGTTAACTCGCTTGCGTTG
>CAYGWT010000103.1:0-2802 GCA_964353625.1 uncultured Candidatus Bathyarchaeia archaeon
CGCTAGATACTCGATGCGGCCGTTGGGCTCTTCGACGCCCATGATTAGCATGTGTTCTGCAAGCCAGCCTTCCTGACGGGCTGTGTAGCTTGCCATGCGTAGAGCGAGGCATTTCTTCCCAAGAAGCACGTTCCCTCCGTACCCGGATCCGACGCTCCAGACAGTGTTGTCTTCGGGAAAGTGCAGTATTAGTCGCTTGTTGATGTCCAGCTCAGCCTTGCTGTGGAGGCACTTTGTGTACTCCCGGTTGCTGTCCAGATAGTCCAGCACCTTGCTTCCCATTCGAGTCATGATGTGCATGTTTTCGACGACGTATATGCTGTCGGTGAGCTCCACTCCAGTCTTGCTGAAGGTTGATCCGACCGGGCCCATTGAGAACGGGATCACGTACATGGTGCGGCCTTTCATCGAGCCCGCGAAAATCTCACGCCCTCGCCGATATCCTTCCTCTGGGGGCATCCAGTTGTTGTTCGGTCCGGCTTCATCCTTCTTGCTTGTGCAAATGAAGGTCAGCTGTTCCGTTCGAGCTACATCATTCTCGGCGGTCCTGTGCATGACGCAACCGGGCAGCTTAGACTGATTCAGCAGGATCAGTTCGCCGGTCGAGATCGCCTGTGCGCGTAGCCGTTCCCTCTCAGAGTCAGAGCCATCACACCAGTAAATCCGGTCAGGCTGACAAATGTCCGCCATATCACGCACCCAAGCGTGGAGCTCCCTATGATATCCCATCTTGTCTTCTTCCTCTGTTTGACCGACCGGCTTGCGTTCCGGCCTAGTGATCGCTAGGCTCCGTCGTATGAGGTTTGTTCTTGTTCTCGGAAGGCCCTTCATCGCAAAGGGCGCCTTCAAAGAAAGCTGATTGCAGAGATCCTCTAGGTGAATCCTGCATACGTGCAACGTCAGATCTGACGGATCGGATCTCCTGTTAGGTTGTCCTGACGGCTTGTCTCGTTATTCCATCCATCGCCTTTCTATATATCATCGGGGGACCAGTTGGGGAGAAGAGTGGTCTCACGCATGGATTTAGGTGAATATCCGAAATACGCCATCGTCACACTCGCTGGTCTTCTCCTTTTCTTCTTGGGCGCTTCTCTGCCCTTCCAGCCTAACACTGCGGCTCTTGTTTCGCTCTTCGCAATGGTCATGTTGACCGTAGCCATGAGCTATGGGAATAGGAGTCCGTCGGGCGGCTTCTTTCTGGGAGTATTTGCTTCGATCACTTTCCTGCTTGGCTTCTTCGTCATGACTTGTGTTTGGGAATTGTACCAGCCTTTCTCCGTCACTCCATCTCCATTCCAACCTGGAGAACACCCCTACATAATTGGCCCAGTTGGATTCTCGGAGGGAAGCCTAGACCTCCTAACGCGAATACTTTCTTCCTATGGCCCACAAATGCTCTCCGCGGTTTTCGCCTTCGCCTCAATCGGCCTCTTCTTTGGAACATTCGGGTACGTATCCAGTCGCATATCCCTGCATGCCTCGACGACGCAACCTCGCATATTCAGAGATTACTGGTCAAGTGTTCTCCAATTGGGAAAAAGCGAGAAAAGAGAGTTCGACTCATTCGACAGAAAGCTCAGCACCTGGAGTTTCAGGAAAAGGGAGTGGTGGAAGAGGATTCTTGAGAGGATAACAGAACCGCAGGCTGATCTCATATTTGTCCCGCAGAAGAAAAAAACACCCGAGCTCGGCAAAGGAGATCTGTTCGACCTGTCGTCTGGCCGGATGATCGGGGATGGCCTCGCAGACCCGTCAGATCTCGCATCCAGATTCAGGCCCTCTGTCCTCAAGGTTGCAGAACTGTCGTCTGACCCGAAGGGCGTTAGAAGGGTTGCATTGGAGAATCTGCTAGCCAAGTTTCTGAAACGAGTCATGTTCTCTCGTGGAATCTGGGGTATCTATATCCTGCTATCAGCCGTTTTGATCTATGCAGTCAATTCTGTCTGGGCTTCCAAGTTGGCTGCGCAAGCCACACAACTTGCAGGATCATTTCATCTAATCTCCGATGGGGAAAACCGCGGCGTCTTCTATGATCTGATAGCACTTAGCAATGGAACAAACGCACAGGTCACAATATATCCCGCAGCCGTGGCGTCGGCCCTTGTAGCGTCTGCGATGACGCTCTTTTTTGTGTGGCGCTGGCGCAAGGCTTCAAGGGAGCTTTTTGTCAGGCGTCCAGACGAAAGAGTTCTGATTTTCTTTGTTTACATAATCCTCGCGCTTCTCTTCGGGTTTTACTATGAAGTCATGGTGAATCCTCCTGCAATTCCAGAGAATTGGGTTGGAGCTTGGTTTGTGTGGACTAGGTGGCTTGTGGCTCTGACTGTTCTGTTAGGGGTGGGGTACATTTGCATCCATCGCGAATGCGAGGTTGTGAACATGTACTTCTATGATAACCGACCATCCACACCGAGCCTTTCGAGAGTGGCACCCTTCAAAGAATCAGATGAGGAGCCCTTCTGGCTGAAAGAAGAAGGGGTCAAAGCGTACTGGGTTCTTCGGTTCATGTATTTCTGGAGATATGAACTCACAACCGTGCCACACTCCGACTGGGAGCGTGTCGAGGTTTGGATTGATGCGGAGAACGGGGCAGTAAGATGGGTAGTAAGCGACTACCATTACAGAGAACTCTGGTACAAAGTGGAAGGTAATCTCCCCTTGATCTACGTGCGGTTCTTCATGAACTTCCACACGCCGATCCCAATCGTAGACTCGGATGAGGCCGGACTCATCTCTGGAATATTCGCCCAAGAGGCTAGGAGACTGGTAAGGATAGCTACGAGTGGGAAAGCATCGGAGGTC
>CAYGWT010000104.1:0-4044 GCA_964353625.1 uncultured Candidatus Bathyarchaeia archaeon
GAAGACGGGGGTCTCGGCTCCCTTTTTGGCGCTTATTTGGATAGGTCGCACCATCTTGTATGATAGTGATAGGAGTAGACTGCCGCTATTTCTTCCAAGGTTCGTTGCGGCAAAGCCAGGCCTAACCACGTTTGTCGTGACTCCGGTGCCCTCTAGACGTCTGGCCAGTTCGTACGTGTACATGGTGATCATTAGTTTTGAATTTGCATACGCTTTCATTCCATCGTATTTCTTTTCATACTGGAAATCGTCGAAGAGAATTCTTCCCGAGCTCCCCAACCCGGAACCCAAATTCACGACCCTCGATGGAGCGCTAGATTTCAACAAAGGAAGCAGCTCGTTTGTAAGGAGAAACGGCCCTAGATAGTTTACTGCAAGCGTTCTCTCGAACCCATCAGCCGTGCTCTGGCGCTTGCCCATAAGGGCTCCAGCATTGTTGATCAGTACATCGAGCCTATCGTAGCTGTCTTTGAATTCTTTTGTGAATTGTTTGATCGAGCTCATTGAAGATACGTCACAGATCATCAGACGAACTGCATCGTTCCCGGCTTCATCGATTATCTCGATCCTGGTCTTCTCGCCACGCTCCCGATCTCGCACAACCATAACCACCGTGGCGCGCATGTTCGCTAACGCTAGAGCTGTCTCTTTTCCGATTCCCGAATTGCTCCCAGTTACGATGCAGACTTTCCCTCTCATCTTATCCGTTTTCATGGGTGCCAACCCGCAAGCATGATAGTTGATGAGGAATCGAGCACTGCAAGGCACCTCAAAGACCTATGCATTGCGACTTTGAGTGGTGCCCCTAAGCACTCCTTTCCAACAACATAAAACAATAGTGAGGTTAAGCGTACTGATCTGGTCGCAGGAGGGATTGGCGTAATGCCATCCGGAAACGCAAAGTTTGCCACAGCTATCAATTGTATTGACGGAAGAACACAGATTCCTGTAATTGAATGGATGAGAAAACGCTGCGGTGTCGACTATGTGGATATGATCACCGAACCTGGGGTAGACGCAATATTGGCAGAAAACGAGGATATGCAGACGATTCAACGCATAAGGGGAAAGGTGAACATCTCTGTTGAGAAGCACAATTCGAGGTTCATTGTAGTAGTTGGACATCATGACTGCGCAGGCAATCCGGTAGAGATGCAGATCCACCTCGCACAGATACATTCCGCAATCAGAACCATAGCCTCTTGGGGATTCAATGTTCAGGTTTTCGGAATATGGGTGGGCGAACACTGGAGCGTAGACAACCAGATTCAGCTGCAGACATAGGACCCGAATGCGGACTTGCTAGAGGGAATCGGAAACTCGCTGACAGAGATTCACGCTCATTCTCTTCGCGCTTATGATGTCAAGTCTTGATGATAATTTCCTTCGCTAGGTCTGTGCATCGAGAGAACCGAACGCCCGGACTCTTCCTCATTTCCTTTATGAGATTCTCGAGCATCACAATTCTCGATGTTCTTCCGATTGTCTGTGGGTGCATTGTGAGATTGAAGTATGGCATCTTGGCTTTGTAGAGCGCGGTGAACTCTTGCATCCAATCGTTGAAGACTTCGCTGGGAGATCTTCGATGCACTTCAAATGGTCCCCAGTCGTCCCATGACCACGCAACAGGCAGTTCCACTATCCCGCTCGACGGCATCACGTAGGGTTCCTCACTGTCCATGAGACTGCTATCATACTTGAAACTGAATCTCGCCAGATTCTCCATCGTGTATGGGCTAAACTCCCAATCTGGCGCTCTGAAACCGAGCGGCGGCTGACCCGTCAGTGACTGCAAGCAATCGACTGATCTTCTGAATATCCTAACCTCACTTTCCCGGGAATTCAGTTGGGCCAGGTTCTCGTGCCTGTAACCGTGAACTCCCACCTCATGCCCGCGTTTGATGACTTCCCTCACGTTTTCGGGATAGTCTTCAGCGGTCCAGCCAGGCACGAAAAAGGTGGACTTGATCGAATACTTGTCAAGTAGATCTAGGATTCTAGCGAGTCCCACCTTCGGACCGAACTGCCCTTTGGAACGCGCCACGGGTTCGTGTGGGCGTCCACTGTAAGGGCCTCGGACCGAGCTGTCGGCGTCGATGTCGAACGTCAACAAGGCGGTGAATCGTCTTCCCCTAGCCATGGGTGAGTCTCCAGATGAGAAATCAAGGAGCAAAATGCGAGCACGGTTTATAGGTTTTCAATGGATAATCACGACTACGACGTTTGAGAAGGTCAGGCGAGTGGCATTCTGCTTCCGGGAGTACGGCGCACTGCGCCGCGTGCTCATGCACGCGCCTGGGAAGGAGCTTCAGTTAGTTCACCCGACGACATACGAAAAATGCTTATTCGCAGATGCCGTCGACCCAGAGCAGTTCCGAGAAGATCATGAACGTTTCGTCGATGTGCTGCGATCTGAAGGAGTGAAAGTTCATCTAGTCACCGAGATAGTACGCGATCGCCATCTCCTCGATGCGATTGAGCGACTGCCCAATCTGGTCTACGTTCGAGATACCGCAGCTGTCACGCGGAGAGGATACGTGCTTGGCAGGATGAAGAGTCCTGTAAGACGACGCGAAACCAAGATTATCGAAGCCGCACTGCACCGACTTGCTGTTCCGATGCTGATGAAGCCGGAAACGCCCTCAACGATTGAGGGTGGAGACTTGATCTTTCTGGACGATGACACGCTACTTCTCGGAATTGGAAATAGAAGCAACCTCGCAGGCTTTCGACAATTGATGGCCGCTGCCACCAAGTCAGGGCTGCACAGATTGGTGGCGATCCGACTGCCACCCTGGGTGATTCACTTGGACGGAACCATGATGGTCATCGATCAAGACCTAGCTGTCGTCCATCAACCATGTTTTGCAGGTACTGCCTCCGTTTTCAAAAACGGGAAAATGAGCAACCGTACGAATCTCCTTCAGTTTCTGAAAGCAATTGGAATGAGGTTGGTGAAGGTCACTGATTACGAGAGACAAAGACGCGCAACGAATGTCATCGTCATCGGTCCTCGCAAGGTCGTTGGCTACGCAGGAAACGCTAGAGTCAAGAGAGAATTCGTTCAAAACGGAGTTGACCTCATCGAGATCGAGGAAGCAGAACTAATTCGTGGATATGGCGGACCACGCTGCATGACAATGCCAATTCTCAGGGACTAGTCCTCGCGCCTTCTTTTAGAAGGAGCAACTTCTCAACATCCGTAACATCCTTTCTTGATGCTACTCGAATGAACAGCCAACGCCCTTCAGTACAGTTATCCAGCGGCTAGATGCAGTGCCTTTCACTTGCTTGTTGTTTTGATTGGTGGGAATCGGAGACGCTTCGAGGAGGTTTCGTGTTCCCGTCCCAATCTCTTGATCCTGATTATCTCACTGAGGATGCTGATGGCTATCTCTTCGGGTGTGTCGGCGCCTATGTCCAATCCGACGGGAGAGTAAACTCTCTCGAATTGTTTCTCCGGCACGCCTTTCTTCATCAGTTGTTTGAAGACTAGTGCGGCTCGCCTTCGGCTCGCTATCATGCCGATGTATGTGGCGTTCGTTTTGAGCGACGCTTTGAGTGCGGGCACGTCGTCCTTGTGTCTAGTGAGTATCACGATGTATGTGGACTGGTCGACATTGATCTTAGGTAGGCCTTTGTCCACGAACTCGGCGACGACCTGCGTGGCCTCAGGGAAGCTTTCCTTCTTAGCCATCGGATCCAAAACCACGATCTCGAAGCCGAGCATCTTCGCTATTCAGCTGAGAGCCTCCGTCAGATGGCCGCTCCCGATGATTACAAGTTTTGATGATGGCTCAATAACCTCGATCGCTACATCCATCTTGCCTCCACAATTCATTCCGACACCATCAAATTCTTCCTCGACCAGGTCGTAACTGTTGACATGAACGCCCGCCTCTTCTTCCTTCAGAAGTTTGAGAGCCTGAGCCGCAACCTCGGTCTCGACGCATCCGCCACCGATCGTTCCAATTGTGGTGCCGTCGGGTTGGATGATCATCTTTGCAACGCGCCTTGGCACAGACCCAGTATGACCGATAATGG
>CAYGWT010000105.1:0-3742 GCA_964353625.1 uncultured Candidatus Bathyarchaeia archaeon
ATAGAAGGGGTCTCTATCACTAACGTTGGGGTTATCCTGACCACGTTCGGCCTAGCAGCTGTGGTCTGCAGCATTCCCTTTTCGATTCTCTCGGATCAGCATGGGCGAACACGGATGATGATCATCGGCGCTCTTCTCTCCATACCCGTAACCATGATCCCAGGATTGACATCGGATTTCCTGATTTTTGAGATTTCGGCTCTGGTGGGCGGGGGCGGCGGATGCAATGTATATCTCAACTTGGAACGCCTACCTTGCAGACGCTACGCCTGTCTTTGCCAGGCCTGCGACGTTCAGTCTTTCATTCGTTGTTTTCATGATGGCCGCAGGCTTCTGCAGTTTTGTTCCCACTGCTTTTCCATTTTTGCCGTTAGATTTCTTTCAAGCTCATCGAATTGCCTTCATCGCAGTAGGTCTCTTGGGGGTTCTTGACCCCGCTTGCGGTACTGCGGTGGGCTATTGACATCAAACCAGTGCAATCTCGACGCGGAATGCTACCTCGTAAGTCTCTGGGAATTCTAGCAAAATTCCCGACCGCGAATATGTTGATTGCTCTGGGCGCAGGTCTAATTATTCCTCTTATACCGACTTGGTTCTACCTTCGCTTCAACGTAACCGACGCATTCTCAGGTCCCGTGGTGGCGGTTTCGAGCATAGCCATGGGCCTTGCCGCTATTGCCTCACCAGGCATAGCAAAGAAAACTGGCTTAGTAGTCGGCATTGTAGCGACACAGCTCGCCTCAACTTTGTTCCTGCTAGCTACACCGTTGAGCCCAACTGCGTCGATCGCAGCTGTGGTGTATGTCGTCCGCTCGATGCTCATGAACATGTCCAGTCCGCTCGCTGATTCACTGCTCATGAATTTGGTCGCGCAGGACGAACGAGCCACCGCGTCTGCACTCAACGCAGTCGTTTGAAGGCTCCCGAATGCCGCAAGTACCGTTTTTGGAGCCGCAGCTCTCAGCGCCGGGGATCTAAATCTGCCATTCTACCTCTGCACGGTCCTGTACGTTGCCTCGATTACGTTGTTCTATGTGCTGTTCAGGAAAGTCGAGCAGAAAAGTGCGCGGATTGTGGAAGAGAACCTACGTGAGAGCTATTCCTCTGATACGGTTCCAGCAGAGAATCCGGAGAAACCATAATCACCCTACTACTGACAGAATTCAGCCGCGAACCCTAATGATGTATCTGCCCAGTTTCTTTGCGTCTTCTCGAATCTCGATCCTATCTCCGTCTTTCAATCCTTTCCAGCGAATAAAGTAGTGCTCATGAGGCAGGGCAGGTCCCCTGCATGTGCATCGATAGGACTCTACTCGCGCTCTGCTTCGTTTATGCTCATGAATGAGTTGGAACGTATTTCCCAACGGCGGGAAAAAGGAGAGCTTACTCTTCACTACCAGAACATATCCTTCTCGTGCCTCTTCGGATGATATCTTCCTTGTATAGGCAGGCCTTTCCTTCAATGGAGTCTTCTTCCTCAGATTAGCTCCCGAAGTATCCGCAACTAGCGATAATGATCTTGATGCCGGCTGATAGCCAGCACTTTGACAAGACTGCAAACCAGCGCTAATCGCCTTATATACATCGGATCGCTCTGTCCATCTCACGGTGTGCTGTATTGGATATTGCTAGTAATTTGAGTAACAGCTTCGAGTACGCCAAGAAACTGGTCAGCGATTTTGGCAGGCTACTGATTCTCATTGTATTGAATCTCATACCAGTAGTTAACTGGATTGTCGTCGGTTATGCTGCAAGAGTGCTAAGGGAGTCTCCCGGGGCAGATGCGCCTCCGAAACTCGAGGACTATGGTAAGTTATTCGTTGAGGGAGCGAAGGTCTTCTTCGCCTCGCTAATCTACATGATTATTCCGTTGATAATAGTCGTAGCAGGGCTCGGGTCATTCTTCGCAAGCATGGTAATGGGAGGCGGCCCAACCTTCATGCCGGGCGGGTTTGAACCAAGCACGATGGGCCTACTGAGCGGCACAGGAATCGCGCTTGTGGTTATTGGAGCGGTCATCGCGTTCGTCATGCTAATACTGCTGGCTGCTGGGATCGCCCATATGATCAAGACTGACAAGTTTGTCAAGGCCTTTGCTTTCGGGGAAATTCTAGGCATAATCAAGAAGGTCGGATGGGGCAAGTACATTGCTTGGATCATACTGGTCGCGGTAATCGCCTTTATCGTCGGCGCAATAACCGGTGCAATACCATATGTCGGATGGCTCATCTCAGTGATTATCGGTCCTGGCGTGATAGTGTTCTTCTTCAGATCTCTAGGGCTACTCTACAGTGAGTGATCTAATCACCCACACAATCTCCTGCCTTTGTTCAGGACCTCGATCCACAACGCACTTTATGTGCGTAAGGGATCCAAAGGCAGGATCCCCCCTTGCATACGACGTAGACAAGATTCTGTTTGACATCAGAATACGAGTAGCCTTCAGACAACCGAGCCACACCCTAAACACCAGTGTCTCCAATTGGAATCGCGGAAAGAGCTAATCGAGCTCATACGCGAGCAGGCTGAGCTTGAGAGGGTAAGTGTGGAAAAGCTCGCCGAGACGGAGCGGAAAGTAGGTACTGGTGCAGCAAGGCTCCTGCTCGTAGAGGTGAGATGTGACTCGCAGAAACACGCAGCGATTCTGGAGGCAGTCCTTGAAACATTGAAGGGTGCTCCGTCTTCGAAATCGCTTTTGGAACAAGCTTTCAACGGGTTCGCTGATCCCATCGTAGTGAATCGAGAAATAGAGAATCATAAGGCTTTGAGCGGATCGATGGCGGCTCACATAGAGAAGGAGATGAGCAAAACGGATGATGAAGCAGCACGGACAGTACTTCAGCATTTTACGGAAGACGAAAGGAGGCATAATGAGATCTTGGACACAATAGCGCAAATAGCCTACAAGATGATCCGTTGATCTTGGAAACCCATTAGTCGTACTGTTATCGATCCAGTTTTGGCATTAGCCAAAACACGTTGCCGTCAGGATCCTTGAACATAGCGTAAGTCAAATCCTCATCCCATTCAGATTTGCCTAGTTCGCGAGTGAACTGCACACCTTTCTCTTTGAGTTCTCTACATGTGTTTTCAATGTCTCCGGCATGCAACGCGATTCCAGTGTTCCCTGGTTCAAGTGATTCGTCTGCGCACAGATGGAGACCGAACGATGAGCCCTGTGGGGCAACTACAACCCAGTGTTCTTGGTCGCTCTGCACCTCGAATCCAAGCTTGTCCCTATACCATTCCTTGGCCTTTTTCTCATCCGAAACCATGACCGCCACGGTCCGAATCTCTTCAATCATCCAACGCCCAGCCTCGCACTTAGTCTAGCGATCCGATCGATATTTAACGTGGACAGGCAGTCCAAAACAACATTGGCATAAACTGCCGATTGCGCACCCGAATATTGCAGTACTTCAGGAAGAGTGAGTTGATGCGCGTAATTCTCTTTGACATCGACGGTACCCTCATACTGAAGCGTAGTACCGACGCGAACGAGAGGGAACGTTTCAGACGTGCGATAGCTGACGAGGTGGGGGTATCTCCCCCGACTGAGCCTTGGCAATATGATGGTATGGTAGACCCTCAAATCTGCAGACTCCTTCTGATCAAAGTTGGTCTGAGCCGGGGCGATGCAGATAGGCATCTCCCAAGGGTGATCGAACGAGTTGGACAAATCTATGTCGCAATGGAGAAACGGCCGATGTTGAACGATGGCGTCGATAGACTGCTAGTAGTT
>CAYGWT010000106.1:0-3363 GCA_964353625.1 uncultured Candidatus Bathyarchaeia archaeon
ACAGTTCTCGCGCAGAGATTGAGGCGTCCATTAGGTGATTGTGGGGTCAGTGGGGTTCGGGGGAAACCTTGCATCTCTATTCTCTGGTTGACTATGAATGGTACTGATGCCGTTGTGTGGCAAGAGGATCCAGCGTCAGGATGTTGTTGAGATTTTATGCATTGGGGGCCCTGTTGGTCTATCGAGTGGTCAGCTTCTTCATTTGGAAGGCATTCAGGGGTTTTGATTGAAGGCTAGGGACGGCATAGTCCCACCAACGACGTTATGGCGCTGCACACTGTATATGCATCTTGCTGCATCCTACCTGGCGATCACTATTCTGGAGAAACTCGCTGCAGCATTCGAAGGCCACACGGTGAGGACAGAAATCTATAGCGTAAACGGCTTGTGTGTGACTCGCTCGGGTTTTTTGGAGGTGTCTTGACGATTGAGCGTCAACACACACACCAACTACAATTGCTTGCGAGCATAGCAGGTGTGCAATTGTTCGCTTCACCGCCATCATCATCCTCTTCGTAATAATCGTCTTGTTGGTCGTCATCGCAATCATTGGCATTGTCTCTGCCTTCGCAGTCGTGGTAGTTGCGGGAGTCGCGGTGGTCATGGGAGCCATTGTGGGAGTCAGCATTGGAGTCATTCTAGGGGTGGCGTTCGGAGTCGGTATGGGTTCTATGCGCACATATTCTCTGAAGAATCGCGTACGTCAGAAGTAACAAACATGCAAGCAGAGGACGCACTATCCGAGGATCTCAGCCAGACAGGACTTCAGCTCCGCTATCATCGTCTCCAGCGGGGGCAGGGGGTCAGCACTCAACCGAGCCAACCCCATCTTAAGATAAGGCTCTAATGTGCGAACCAAGTCGGCGGGAAAGAATTGTTCAACGCCGCTAAAGTCTATCTCTTTCGCCTCGCACTTCTGGAAAAACAGTTTCCTCACTCTGTCATAGTCGAAGCTTTCGGTCTTCAGCAGTCTCCAGACATCGCAGTAATCCTTCACTTTGACTCGCTCTAACAGGGTCCTGGTCTTTTCCGCGAGGATGTTCTCAAGCGAATAGACCTCTACCTTGAATTTGGGACAGTCGAAAACCTGTGGCACTTCTTTCTGAAGAACGTCGCCCACGAATCTCTCCTTGGAGACCTCTATCTTGACAGTGTTCTTGCTGACAGGCCCGGTGTACTGGAGTCTGCCTTGGAGGTAGTTCGGGCTGCTAAACGGTATCTTGGTCAGAGTCAGTGGAATCCCGCTTTCCCTTGTCATGATGGTTGGGATTTCCTCGCTGAGACTCTTAGCGATGTCCTGCCAATCAGCTTCTTCGAAGAGCGTGAAGTCCAGATCCTCAGAAAGTCGCCACTGGCCCGGGAAGTACACTTTCGAAAGCGCTGTCCCGCCTTTGAATGCGAGATGCTTCGACAGAGAACTTGATGAGACGCTGCAAAGAATCCATCCGAGAACGTAGTCCTTCTCCACGAGGTCGAGCGCCAATCTTCGTTCTCTGGCTGATCTCCTCAGGTCCTGCGGCGCAATCATCTGCTCCACCTAGCGGGATCGATCGGAATGTTCACAATCAGCTTCCAGCGCTCCCTGATCTTTCCGCGCGCGCGAAGAGTAGGGTCAAGTACTGAGTATCCGCTTCTCAGGGTGGCCGTATCGAGGAGCGCCGAGCACTCGTTGAGCCGCAGCGCTTCCGCGATGTATGCGAGTCTTTTGAGCACCGCGTTGTTGCCGATTCTTTCCACAAGCTCGACCAGCTTCTCGTAGTCAATCTCGTCTCGCGCGAAGTAGAGTGCCTTTGCAACCTCTTCTACTCCTCCGCAATGCTCGGGATGGTCTAGGCAGTCAACAATCGTCTTCTCGCGCGACGATATCCTAACCTTTCGCTTCTCTATATCGATCTCATCCACAGCGAACATCTTTCGCTTGAGTATTGTCACAAATCTGAATCTGGTGTCGAGTATCGTCCTCGAATTCTTCGGTCTCGTGGTCGCGACGTAGACAGCGGGAGGCGTTTGGTCAGTGAGTCCGTGGTGGTTGAGAGCACTCCAGTAGCCGATGTAATAGGGCTCGATAAGAAACGATGCGATGACAAAGCTGTGGAGCGTGTAGCTTGCAGAGCCCAGCTCTCCAGCTTCAAAGGGGACGATGGCATAGACTCCCTTCCGTATCTTGAGGACCCATTTTTTCCGGCTAAGCCCGTCGAGAAGGTTCTTGGGATTGGAAGTGAACTCTTTGAGGTCGCCTGCAGTGAAGATTGCCCTGCCTCGATAGCTGAGGCTTGAAAGGATCTTTGCTTCCCGCTCCGAGAGGGTGTGCCTATATTGTCTTATCGATTTTCGTGCAGACATACGAATTCCGATAAAATAATGTAGGTTTCAGTCCTTATAAAGCTCTTACTCGAGCGCTCTCGAATTGGCAGAGCCCGAGGCCAAACGAGAGAGAACTGAACCCGCCAGAATTTACCTGCGACGAAGAACCGCAAGTTACCCGAAGTCTCCAAAACGCGACCATAACAATGCGACCTCCCCTATTCTGACGGTCACTTTCAGCCCATCGTTCTCCCGCCTCCAACGCACAAAGCCGCCTCAATCAGCAACGGTTGACTTTCGTTTTGTCTTAAGAGGGGGATGTAGCGATGTTCAGCCAGCGGAGTTTGGCCGGGCATGAAGCCGTGCCGTCCAACCGGGTGTCGGTCGCTCACAGCATCATCGGCGTTATCAGGGGGAGCCCCGCAACCGACTTCTACCCCACGCCTGCACACGTGACCGAGGCCCTCCTGGAGAGGGAGACGTTCAAGGGAACCATGTGGGAGCCCGCCTGCGGTGACGAGGCAATGAGCAGAATACTCGAACAGAAGTTCCCACATTGCAGGATAATCTCCACGGGCATCAACGACTATGGATTTGGACAGGACGTTCTCGTCTGTATCATTGAGTTTCAGTAGGAGGGTCGGTAGAGGGTGTAGGCAGATGTCCCCGTCAACCCAAGGCCGCCGCGGATAGTCTCTCAACCGTTTCATTCTACGCATCATAAATGAACGCGAATGGATTTCGCGAATATGAGTCGAAGAGGTGGCCCAGCGTGTGGACTCTCTGGTGGAAGAGACTGGAAGAGATCATACTTGCTCTGGGTTCTTCTTGATGTGTTTCTCTAGTTCCATGAGTCTGATGTGGCCACCTTCACCAACCTCGCCCCGATGGTTGTTGACCTGGGAAACTATGAAGTCGCAGAAATGAAAGCACGTCGTATGAAGCAGCTGATTTATTCGCTTGAAGAGCTCCTTGCTACGAAGGTGCGAGCTCTATTCGAGAGGTTCAGCGGTAGGGATATCTACGATATCTACTTCACCGTCAAACTGAGGCCTGATA
>CAYGWT010000107.1:0-14202 GCA_964353625.1 uncultured Candidatus Bathyarchaeia archaeon
AGAATCGAATCCAGACACTAGAATTCCCAACGGACTCTTGTTTTGCTCCTTACTTAAGTCCGTCAGGCAAGCGTCAACGCCGAACCATGCACGATGATTTGAGACTGTCACCCCAGCACCGCCCGAAGGACATGAACCTGCTCAGAATGATTGCGCCACTTGCCTCGTTATTGCTGCAAACAGCCCGCACAAGCTCTACTTTCATTCGCCTCTCCGGGATATATCGAGGTTCGGATCTTGTGGGTTGCAGTGAAGTTTGAAATAATGCGTGGATGTCAGTCATGGGCGTGAGTATTGTCTGGGATTATGGGACCTCACGGCTGGCACGAGTGCATGGCGCTCGCGTAGCTGTAGGGGTATGGTGGGAAAACCTTGTCCGAGCCAGAAGAGAAGACGACGACTGACGCGAAGAGGAAATACGAACTTATCGATGACATCCCCGGTATAGGTCCAGCAACCGCAGAGAAGCTGAGAGAACTTGGATATCACACGGTTGAATCGCTTGCAACGGCCACCATAAAGGAACTGACTCAAGCTGGCGTGGGCGAGAAACAAGCAGCCAAAATTATCATAGAGGCCCGAGACAGTATAGCCACAAGCTTCATCCGGGCAGACGAACTAATGAGGATGCGACAGAACCTCCTTCGCCTCTCGATGACGAGCAAACAACTTGACGAACTAGTTGGCGGGGGATTGGAGAGTCAGACGATCACTGAGTTCTATGGAGAATATGGGGTCGGCAAGAGCATACTCTGCCACCAACTTGCCGTGAACGTCCAACTGCCAATCGAGCAGGGCGGTCTCAACGGGGGGGCTCTGTACCTTGATACAGAGAATACGTTCAGACCTGAATGGGTCGTTAGGATGGCTGGTTCTCTAGGTCTCGACCCGGAGACTGTCGGGAAGAACATTATCTATTCCGAGGCTTTCAACTCGGATCATCAGATACTGATCCTAGAAAAGGCGGATAAAATCATTCAAGAGAACAACATCAAACTGATAATTGTCGATTCATTGACATCTCACTTTCGAAGCGAATACCTCGGACGTGAGAACCTCGCAGAACGACAGCAGAAAATCAACAGCCACATGCACAGGCTTGTCAGGCTCGCAAGGGCCTTCAACGCAGTTGCTGTTGTCACCAATCAAGTCATGTCGAAACCAGACGCCTTCTTCGCGTCAGGAGTTGAACCAGTAGGAGGGCACATCGTGGCACATACTTCACATACCAGGATCTTTTTGAGACGAGCAACCGGCGGACCGGTCAGAATTGCACGACTCGTCTCAAGCCCGTACATGCCTGAAGGCGAACGGATCTTCAAGATTACAGAGGAAGGAATAAAGGACGTCACTGAAGAGGACGAGGTCAAGAGGCGAAGATAGGTGGCTGGAGCACTACCTGAAGCAGAGATAGACAAGTACCTGCGACTTATCGTTGAGCGGAAGATCGCCGACGCGGAAAAGGAACTCGAGAATCTCAGACCGAAAGTCGGAAACACGGAGTGGAACAGAGGCTACGTCAAAGCGCTGGAAGGGCTTCTTCTCACAAGGAAAGCAAACAACGACAACTACCTATTCTTCGCTAAGAAAGAGTTTGACAAGAATTCCCTGAAGACGTTCGTGAAGGAATTCGCGAACAGCACCGAAAACCCATTCTACGGTGACTATGACAGAGGATACTTCAGCGGACTAGCACGATTGGTGAAGGTCATGGAAGAAGAAGGAGTCTACTCACTGACGAACAATACGCGTAGCCACGCAGAGGAAGCAAAGCCAGTAGCTCAGTGAAGACCAAACAACGTGTAGGCCAAGGTCACAGTGGCCAACCAAGTGCAGATGAAAGTACCGATTCCTAGAGTGATGGCCCTGTTCTTTGTCTTCAACTCAGCCTCTCCGTAGCGCAGTCCATATCGATAGAACGCCACCGTCAGAGCATAGACTAGAATCGCCACAGTCGGATAGACGACTGAAGCCAACTCACCGGTAACAGCTTCTCTGAGCGCGAACACAGATCCAATTCCAGTAGCAATGGCTATGAAGAACCTTGACCAGTAAACCATCGAAGAAGGCTTCACGGCTATTTACGCTCCGGATGGCGTTGAATGTGTGTTTCCATCATGAAGACCGCGATGACGAATTTCGACATAGCAGCAATTCTTCCTGAACTAAGGCAGCACACAATCGGAGGTCGCATACATAACGTTTATCAAATTACGGAGAAGGCCTTCCTCCTCAAGATCCATCCTAGCAATCTGAACCTTATCGTCGAACCTGCGAGGAGAATCCACCTCACCAAGTTTGAGGTCAAAACCCCTGCGAAGCCGTCACAGCTCTGCATGGAGTTACGTAAACACATCAGATCGGCTAAAATCGTCACTATCGATCAACCGAACTTCGAGCGAATAGTCTTAATCGAGATCGAGAGAGAACAGAAGCGCCAGAAGATCGTGGTCGAACTTCTACCTAGAGGCAACATCATACTGATCGACGAGCACGACAAAGTCATCGTTTCGTCTCACTACATTCGAATGAAGGACCGCAACATCCTGAGAGGGCAGCCCCTCAGACTTCCCCCTCAAAGAGGCAAGAACCTCCTCGAGGCAACACTCAGTGAGGTTCAGGATTTGCGAAAGCTTGACGATATCGGCGCCATAAAAGCATTGGCTCAGATATTCGGAGTTAGCGGCACCTTCGCCGAAGAGATCCTGCAACGAGCACACGTCGACAAATCTTCATCCGCCGGAAACCTGTCCGATGGTCAAATCGCAAACATCTCAAGCACAATCACGGGACTGAAAGATGCCGTATTTACTTCAGCACAATCACCTATGATCGTGTTAGAGAACCAGCACATGATCGATGTGACGCCATTCGACCTCGAACTGTACGAAGCAATGCAGAAGAAGACATACACTAGTTTCAACGATGCTATCGACGAGTATTTCACAACCCTCTCCTCATCCACGCTAAGTGACGGTCGTGAGGTCGCTCACGCTGACAAGCGACAGCAACTTCAGAGAAGACTGGATGCACAGAAGAAACAGCTGGAAGAGATCAACGAGTCAGCAAAAACATTGAGGAGTACGGGGGACCTCATCTTTCGTCACCTCCAAGACATACAGACCGTCATCGAGATTGTGATGAATGGGAGACGTTCGAAGCAACCGCTCGACGAGATCAGAGACGCTCTATTGAAAGAGAAAGCCGACAAGACACCGTTTTGTCCACATGTTCACGGACTCAACTCCAGCGGCGACAAGGTAACCTTCTTTTTCGAGGATAGAGAAATCGAGCTCGAAGTGAGAGTAAGACCACAGGATCAAGCCGCCGAATACTATGCGAAAGCGAAACGTCTCGAGTCGAAACTCCTAGGACTCAAGACCGCTACCGAAGAGACTGAACTTCTGCTTGACAAACTAGCGAGCAAGGAACTCGAACTCAAACAGCATGTCAAACCTGAACGTCGGCTCGAGAAAGAGTGGTTCGAAAAGTTCAGGTGGTTCGATTCCTCAGAAGGACTGCTGGTCCTAGGAGGACGGGACGCCGGTTCAAATGAGACTCTTCTGAAACGATACACTAACCCAGAAGACTTGATCATGCATGCGGAGGTTCATGGAGCACCCTTCATTGTGATGAAAACTGGGGGCATCCAACCGACCGCTGAAACTCTCAGAGAAGCTGCTCAAGCGTGCGTGTCGTACAGCCGCCTCTGGAAGGAGGGAATGCGCTCCGGCGACGCCTACTGGGTGAAACCAGAACAAGTGACCAAAAGCGCACCCACCGGCGAATATTTGACAAAAGGAGCATTCATGATTCGAGGCACACGCAACTACATTCGAGGGATAGAACTGGCGCTTGCAATGGGCCTGACTCTACACGACGGCAGAACTCTCTTGATGGCAGGTCCTCCGAGCGCAGTGAAAAACAGGTGCAGCACTTATGTGCAGATACGACAGGGAAGAGGCAGCCCCGCAGAAGTGGCAAAGAAAATTCTCATAAAGTTGACAGCTAAAGCTGAAGAGAATTTGCGTAGCGAGCTAGGGCGAATCCCAATGGATGACGTAATACGAATATTGCCGCCTGGCGGAGTTGAAGTAGTTAACTCGATAAGCCCTTAAGTATGATCCTTCGATTCGGTATTGGCGATTCAAATGTCAGCCACTCCAGGCAGACCAGAAGTGGAAGTTAAGGATGTAATGTCATCCCCCGTCGTCACTGTCCGAGAAGAAGACACCGTAACGAAAGTCGCCAACATCATGACAAGGAGGGGGATAGGCAGCGTTGTGGTCGTGGACAAGAAACGTAAGCCATTGGGAATAATAACTGAGAAAGATCTTGTACGCAAAGTAGCCGCCAAAGGATTGCACCCGAACAAGATCAAAGCAGGAAAAATCATGTCCAAGCCACTGCGAACGGTGGAACCCACCCTCGACGTGAAAGAAGCCGCAAGAAAAATGAAGCAAGCAAAGGTGAAAAGGTTCGCCGTGTTGGAAGCAGGAAAACTAATCGGAATAGTCACCGGCACAGACATTGTTGACATCACCCCAGTATTAATCGATGTTATGGAGGAGAAATCGAAGATTCGGCCGCTCGTAGACCCCCGCGAAGCAAGCGCGCTAGCAGGATACTGCGACGAGTGCGAAACGTGGTCTGACAACCTGAAATCTCACGACGGATCTTTCCTTTGCTCGGAATGCAGCTCCGACCCTGAAAAGGAAGAGTAGGATCGAATCCACAGACCTTTTCTGCTGACTTGCTCCCATTGCACCCAGCGTGCGGTCCACCTGGTGCTCAAGGGGAACGTCGGTGATGTCCGTCAACATAACTGATGCGAGACTTGCTCTCGGAGAGGAACTCGTCGAAGGCGGCATCTCTATCCGAGGTGGACGGATCGAGAAGATCTGCAAAACTGCACTTCTCCCTAAAGCAGACAGGACGATCGATGGCAAGGGCCTGATCGCTATTCCGGGGCTCATTGACGTTCATGTTCACCTAAGGGACATGGAACTGTCCTACAAGGAAGACTTCTCGAGCGGAACTCTCGCTGCTGCCGCAGGCGGATTCACGACGATCCTTGACATGCCGAATACAAAACCTCCCACCAACTCGGATGAAAAACTTGCCGAGAAGATCACGAAAGCAAGAACCGCGATTAATGTGAATGTCGGGTTCTACGCTTCTCTAGTTGAATCGGCACTCGACCTTCGCAAAATGATGAACGCCGGCGCGATCGCATTCAAACTCTACATGAACGAACCTAACTTGGATGCGTGGCATAACGATCATCAAAGACTACTCTCATCGATGAAAGAGTGTGGGTCGCTTGGCATTCTAGTCGCTGTCCACGCCGAGAACGGTCCTGACATCGAAGCAATCCGGACGAGATGCGTTAAGGCTGGAATGAATTCCGTGCACGACTTTCTGAGGGCTCACGCACCAAAGTTCGAACTTGAAGCCGTCCATGCGGTCACAGACCTCGCTCGTCGAGCCCACTCAAAGGTGCACATCTCTCACCTGAGCACTCACCGAAGCATGAAAGAGATCTCCGCAGCACGCAAGAAAGGAATGAATATCACATGCGAAGCGACCCCACACCACTTGTTTCTAGACAGTACCGATCTGAATCGGAAACGTCGACTCGCATTAATGGTGCCACCGCTCAGAGGAGCCAGCGATGCGAGAGCACTCTGGAAGGCCATGATCCGCGGAAACATTGACATGATCGCGAGCGACCACGCTCCTCATAGTCTAGAGGAGAAGACCGCGAGGAACGTGTGGAAGGTAAGCCCAGGTTTGCCTGGACTAGAGACGACGCTCCCACTATTGCTAACCAAGGTTCGTCATGATGAGATAAGCCTAGCAGCGCTCGTGAGACTACTTGCCGAGAACCCTGCACGAATATTCGGGCTCCAAGGAAAGGGACGTCTTGAAGCAGGAATGGATGGAGATGTCGTGCTCATTGATCCAAAAGCGCGATTCAAAATCGATTCGTCAAAGTTCTACTCGAAAGCGCATTTCTCACCGTTCGACGGAGTTAGATGCGTTGGACGCCCTGTAATGACGATTGTCGCCGGGCACGTTGTGTATGATCGGGGAGAGATCGTTGAGGAGAATCAAGGGAAGATAGTTGCACGTAGCGTGGGAGCATGAGGGTCGTCCTAGACGGGATGCTAGGGAAGCTCACTAGGTGGCTCCGGATGATGGGCCATGACGCCATGTATCTGAATGATATTAAAGACCAGGAACTTGTAGCTGTCGCCGTTAAGGAGAACAGAGTTCTGCTAACATCTGACGTAGCGCTCTATCGATTTGCGACTGCTCGAGGAGCGAATGCATATCTGGTGAAGGAGCCGACAGAAGCTGAAAGGCTTGCAGGCTTGGCGAGTAGATTCAAGTTGAACCTCTCGGTGGACGCGCCGGATTCTAGATGCCCTGTCTGCGGGGCTCCTCTCGCGAAGGCGCTCAAGAGTGAAGTAAGGGAAAAGATACCCGCGGCAACCTTTAATGCGTTCGAAGAGTTCTGGAATTGCTCCAATCCGGAATGTGGAAAAGTGTACTGGCAAGGCAGTCACTGGGAGAATATCAACGCGGTATTAGAGAAGGCAAAAGAGATCCAAAAGAGAACAACGTAGACAAGCGAGATTGAGAGAACATGACTTCACCGTTCTCGATTAGCGATGGAAAGTTCCTTGTGAATCTTGCCAGAAGCGCAATCGAAGAACACCTCGCAAGTGGCCTCGATATTGATCCGCCCGCACACACGCCCAAACACCTTCTTGAGAAGTCAGGTGTCTTTGTCACTCTGAACTCAGCAAAGCCAACCTCTCAGCTTAGAGGCTGCATAGGATTTCCGCTCCCAACCGACCCCCTTGCCGTTGCCACAATCCGATCAGCTGTAGAGGCTGCTACTGCAGACCCACGATTTGACCCCGTCGGACTTTCAGAGTTCAAGGAACGTGTTGTAATGGAAGTGAGTCTTCTGACCGTTCCTAAGGAGGTGACTGCCAAAATGCCCGTTGAACGTGCGAAGGAGATTGAGATCGGTAGAGATGGTTTGATAGTCGGACGAGGTGGCCGTCGCGGACTGCTGCTTCCGCAGGTCGCGCCTGAGTGGAACTGGAATGCAGAAGAGTTCCTCAGTAACTGTTGCCTTAAAGCAGGTCTGCCTCCTGACGCGTGGCTGGATAAAGATACAAAGGTCGAGAAATTTCAGGCAGTCATCTTCGAAGAAAGTGAACCGAACGGGGAAGTGCGCCTGAAAGAACTCTAGAGCGGTTGCCGTTGAGAGTATATGTCGCACCCTGCGGAATCGGACTCGGACATATCACAAGGTGCGAGTCAATTGCAGAGATGCTGACATCCAAAGGTGTGGAGGTAACCTTCTCGACCTACTTGGACGGCCTCGACTATGCCAAGAAAAGAGGTCTAAAGACGCTTCCGACCGTTCCGATCGGATTCAAGGTCAAAGAAGACGGGACTGTCGATTTCAAGATGACTGCTGCTGCGAGCGGTTTTTCGCTCGGGGTAAGAACATTTCTTAAACAATTGACGGCTGAGATCAGAAACATCAAACGATTTCGCCCACACGCCATTTTGGCTGATTCAAGGGCGTCCTCTCTCCTCGCCGCCAGACTGCTCGGCGTACCCGTCGCTCTGATGTTGAATCAGTTCCGTATAGAGATCATTAAGAAACCCTCCACAGAACAGATCACCCCAATCGAGAGACTATTCTTCTTGATCGCGAATCTCTTCTGGACTCTATTCAGGAACGTCATCGGAGGAGTTTGGGCTTGGAGCAATCTCATACTGATTCCAGACCTGCCGCCTCCCTACACAATCTCAGCGAGCAACCTTACAATTCCGAAACGATACCATGAGAAAGTGAAGTTGATCGGACCAATCGTTCCGGTGGAACCCTCGCATCTCCCGAGTCAAGACGCTTTAAAGGCTTCACTTTCTTTCGACTCTCGAAAACCGCTAGTCTACGCGGCCGTTAGTGGCCCGAAAACCGAGAGAACCGTTCTTTCGATTTTACTTTTACGTTCCCTAAGTCAATTCCCAAGCGATTGCCAAGTCGTCTTATCCCGCGGTGACCCAACCGGATCCTCAGCTCCAGTGCACAACAGTAGCCTCACCATTTATGGTTGGATTGATGATCAGTATGGACTGTTGAAAGCAGCCGACGTTGTCATCTGCCGAGCAGGCCACGGGATGATAACGAAAACGATGACTTTCGGGAAACCGATGATACTCATACCTATCCCTGATCACCCTGAACAGTACGGCAACGCAAAACGAGCATGCAAGCTCGGCCTTGCCGAGCTTATTCCCCAGAAAGAGGTTACCACGGAACGCCTTCTCAATGCGACGAGAAGACTGCTGAACTCGCCGCCGGCAACAACGGAGAGATTCAGAAAAATGGCAATCGAAACAGACGCCGTCGGAACCGCGACCCGGTACGTAATGGATCTGGCCGCTAGATCTGGATTCTCGTAGACCCATCAGCGATACGTTTGGCTAGGTCTTCCACCTGAAGACGTTCTTCTAGCTCTCTGAGATTCTTAGCCGACACGTTTGACAGACCCAAGCGATCCCCCTGTCTCGTCGCTCCGTTCTTCACGAATTGCAGTAGTCCGCGTTCCGCAAGCGCTCGATTCATGGTTTCATCATCCAAGGTAAGTAGCGGACGGTAGACAGGAAACTTCACGATATCTTCGAAGACTCTCAAATCTTTCAGCGAATCTAGACCGTTGCGGCCAAAATTGTCAGCCGTCACAAGTCCGAGTACTCGTTCAGTCTGAATGATATTCGTGAACGCGCGATAAACGAGGCGCAACGCAAGGACCGCTTGAAGTGACCTATCTGCGGAGTCCAGTATTCTCGATGTGTCATCATCGAGTTCTAGAAGACGGATATAGTAGTCCTTCTTCGGAACTAACGGCGCCAACTTCCTGAGGCCGTCGATTATCTCTTCGGGCCGAGTTTCTCCTAGGACCGCGGGAATATTGGGAATCACCGGCCAAACCATGGCTCCGCGCTTCATCAACAAATAGAACGACAAGGGTCCATACGCTGGGTCGGTTGCAAGGCCGAGAAGTCTTCCCTGAGAACCGACCGGCAGTCCACCCGGGCCATCGAATCGTGCAGATGAGACGAATGCCTCCTTGGCACCGTAGAATACTCGTAGAGTGTGATCCGGATTGCTCAGGTTTACTTTCAAGCCGTTCGGAAGTTGAGACAGGACCTCCGCGCCTGCTCGTACTTCGATCTCTTTTCCTTTGATTTGTGAAGGTTCGTAGTTGCGTGCTCTTACTGCAAATGTCTCTCCATTCTTGAGCCTCTCTTTTGCCAGTCTGACTACGCCCTCCGCAATTTCTCCTAGATCCAGATAGGTTCGTTGACAGGCGTCGGCGTGAGCGACTCCGAACACCTGAACCAATTCCTTGGCCCACTTTTCCGGATCGTCAACGCCGTCCAAGACAAGGAATCCTCCAGCCTGCGTGATCTTGCAGTTACCAACCCCCATACGCTTGAGATTGAACCGGATGTGTGTCTTCAATAATCGCATAAGCAGGTGGCGCACTGGTTGACTCTTCAGGGCGAACTCTGCAGTCGAGATTAACACAACGCCGGACAAGATGAAATCCCTCAGATGATTGGGTCACTTGGTTCCATAATCGAGGAGGCTCTTGCCAGTGGCTGTGGCCGCTTTGGCCTTAGACTGCCCCTCAGTTGTTTCCTTAGAAGGCTTCAACTCTTCGAGAATCACGATCGCCTCGCCTAGGGGCATGCCCATAACCAGCCCCATCTCTTTGGCGGAGATACGAGGTTTCTCCGGCAGTAGGACCTTCTCCACGTAGCGTTTATGATGCTTGTACATGGGGAGCGCATGGACTGTTTCTGTGAGCACTTCCCAAAGCACCGCTGAGTCATAGCTTGTCTGCGTGGACATTCAGTGATCGCAATTCACGAAGCAGACCGGACCGTTTAAGCTTTCAAAGATGCCGGCGAACTCGTTGCCACAAATGACACATAACACGTGAGAGGAGATCCAGACGCAAGTCTTGATTAGAAACACGGTAAATGATTTGGATAAGGTGCGAGTTGCATCATGAAAGACCCGCTTGCAAGCTGTCCTGTCGTGATAGAAATACCAGTTGCATGGGGAGAAATGGATTCTCTACGCCACGTCAACAATATCGTGTATTTCCGCTATTTCGAAAGTGCAAGAATGGCGTATTTTCAGAAGTTGGGGCTATGGGAGTTCATGAACCAAACTGGGATAGGGCCAATTCTGGCTTCGATTCAATGCAAGTTCAAGATACCGTTGACCTTTCCTGACACGGTTTCTGTCGGGACGCGGATACCGAAGATTGAAGAAGACAGGTTCGTGATGGAACATTATGTCATGAGCCAGAAGGCTCAAGCAACCGCCGCGGAGGGAGATGGTGTGATAGTCTCCTACAATTACCGCGAGAACAAGAAGACGCCCCTACCCGAGGAATTGAAGCAACGTATCCAAACTCTGGAAGAGTCTGTTCCGAAAAACAAATGACCGATTTGTTTGGAAGTGGTCGCTTGGCGCACACTCGTACCTCATCCTGACGTTCAGATTCAGATGCTCGCACCAAGGTACATACACAAAGCTAAGAAAAGAGCGTCTAATCCTTACATGCTCCTATCAAACTGGGTTCTTGATGACCTCCGAAAGAGCGGCCTCAGTAGTTACTCTCGTATTCAACCCTGCTGTAGTAGCGGCCTTCACATTTCTCATCCTGCTGTACCCGCAGAACATTGCCTCTCCTTTGCTTGTGGGAATCTCCTTGACGTTCAGTACTTTTGTTCCGCTTGTGATGATGTATCTGTTCTCAAAGCGCGGTCTGATATCGGATTTCTATGTCTCGGAGAAAGAGGAACGAGCGAAACCTTTCGCTGGAGCAATATGGAGTTACCTTGTCGGTAGTTTGGCGTTATTGCTGGTGAAAGCGCCTACCATGATTACGGCTTTGATGCTCTGCTATGCGGGCAACACTCTAGCAATGATGCTGATAACCCTCCGATGGAAGATCAGCATTCATGCCTCAGGCATTGCAGGTCCTACGACCGTTTTGATCTATGGTCTAGGAACATGGGCGAGTATTTTCTTTGCTATTCTAGTCCCTGTTGGATGGGCGAGAATAAGGCTGAAAGCACATACTCCGACACAATTGCTCGCCGGGGCATTGGTGACCATAGCCACGACGTGGGTACAGCTGAGTATCTACTTGGCAGTTCTCTGAGAGGCGCGAACCTGAGAGAGTATCCATTTTGACCGACTTGCGGAAACTTGTTCATCTCTCGGCCCTACTTGTCCCGGTCTTGACTGAAGTAACTTCCAAAACCGTGGTTCTAACCGTAATTTGCATCATGGCGATCGTCTACACTCTGGAAGAGCTGCTTCGGATCAAAGGCCGTCGGTTGCCGATAATCACATCATTCACGTTGAGAATGAGCCGTCCTGAGGAGACGGTACGCTTCATCATTAGACCCATCTACCTTGCGGTTGGAATCATTCTCGCCCTGGTGCTCTTTCCATCGAGGATAGCATATGCGTCAATATGTATCGTAGCGGTCGGTGATCCTGTCGCAGCATATGTTGGAGGAAAAGTCGGCCGTAGGCCTTTTAGGCGAAAGAAAACTCTAGACGGTTCGGTAGCAGGATTCATCGCCTCTTTCCTCGTAGCCTCTCTTATCGTCTCTCCAGTCGTAGCTTTGGTGGGATCAGCCGGAGCCATGCTGATGGAGCTTCTCGATATCCCAGATGATAATCTAACAATGCCGATTGCCGCAGGTGCACTGATGATACTTGCGACTCTAGTTGTCCACTAGATTCTCTCCAGGATCTCGGAGTCAGAAGTCTGCATTGAACCGGCGTTACGCACCCTCTTTTCTGTACCAAGAATCGTTGCTGACCGTCAGATAGCCACCCGAATGCTCACTGCAGGAGAACGTGCGCTTCTCTCAGCTAATCCAGCATTTCGTCCAGTAACCCTCGAAGGATTTCACTCGCTGATCCGGCCTCCAAAGGCTTGCCTTGCAGTGTGGAACTGACGATGTCGGCATCGTAGGGCAAAACGGCCTTGACCTCAACGCCCATTTCTGCCAACTTCGCCTTCAAGAATATCGAAGTGTCTTCGCTATCGACTTTGTTGAGCACAACAAGAAACTTCACTTTGATGGAATCAGCGAGCCTTTTGGCTTCTCTGCACAAGACTACGCTATCATATGAGGGATCCACGATGAAGACTATCCTGTCGACTTTCGCGTCTATCCCTCGTCCAAAATGCTCCACGCCAGCCTCAGTGTCCACGAGCACGAGCGTCTCGCTGCTGAAGGGATAGGATAGTATCTCTCGCGTTATGGCTCCGTGAGGGCAAGCGCATCCAGATCCCGCCTCTCTCACCTTGCCTACCTGGACAATGTAGAGATCGCTGCCCCTAGCCTCTTCCATTACGGAAGTCACTGCGTTCCGAAGCTCCTCCGATGACACGTCCTTCATTGTGCCGAAAACATGTTCTCTGCCTCCTACAGTATCCATCAGGCCTTCGCTCGTTCGACTTGAGCCCATCATTCTCTGAATTCCGGGGTTCGATTCGTCCGCATCGACAACTATCACTCGCCACCGTTTCAGCGCAAGTCTCGCTATCAGCGTCGTTATCGTGGACTTGCCGCTTCCACCTTTCCCAGTCACAAGCACCTTCACCGGCAGCGCCAAATCAACCACTCAAGACCAGCACGAGACCACGCTGCCGCTAATAGGGACATAGGATAGCCTCCTGCTGAAAACTTCTCATCTCTGACGGTTCAAATTTTGGGGTCATCGGGTAACTATAGTGCGCTCACCATGAGACCAATGTGCAATTTGTCAAGCGACGACGTGGCCCCAGCGTCCCAGCTCTTATCAAGCACCATCCACTCTAGTCCACATCTAAACGCTGCTTAGTCCAAATACTGAGTCATTCAGAAACAAGACGACGGAGGTGAACCAGATGAATTACGATATCGATGAGTTCGATATCGCCGCCGGCATCATCCTGGCTATAATCGCTGTTGCCGGAGTTGTTTGGTACTATCAGCCGAGCATTACAGCTCAGGTGAACAATCAAGCAAGCACTGCACCCACGACTACGTTATCTACTCCTGTCCAGCCCCCGATGGTAGAGTTCGCACTCACTGTGCAAGACACCAAGACGCCGTTCGCGTTCGTCTACAACTCGCAGGATAACCCAATCTTACACGTGAAGAAGGGCGATGTAGTCAATGTCACCCTCACAAATAGCGGCATACAACCCCACGACTTCACACTGGAAGGATACAACATAAAGACGAAGGTACTCAACTCCGGCCAGACTGACAGCATAATATTCACGGCTGATAAGACTGGAACATTTACGTACTATTGCTCTGTACCTGGACACAAGGATCTAGGCATGATGGGCCAGTTTGTCGTAGAATAGATACCGCGCGACAGTACTGGTTTTGCATTTTCCATGCTGCGAGTGAGCGCGGAGATCGAGCGCCTTTCCAATGACCAAGAGGGCAATGTGAAAGCTTTGCTCTGCGAGAAGACATGTGGGCGAGACATTGGCTATTGAAAACTTAACTTCATAGGATACCGAGATTTCGTTTGGCCAAGACTTATTCTCGCCCGATAGAGGATGCTATTCAAGTTGAGTGATAATCCATGAGTGGAAGATCTGGTACCGGTGTAGTTGTGGTTGTAGTGTTGCTGCTGATTGGGCTTCTAGTCATTCTTCCCATGTTTGGGATGTCGATGTGGGCGCCCATGATGGGAAGAGGAATGATGGGAGGATGGGGCTACTCGTCTGGAATGGGCTGGGGGTTCATGCTTGCTGGAATGCTCATTCCGCTTCTCTTCATAGTGCTCATAATAGTGGGAGCGTACTTGTGGCTCACCTCTCGAAAGGAACCCGTTGGGGGCGATAAGGCGCTCGCTATTCTGGACGAACGTTATGCTAAGGGCGAGATAACGAAAGAACAGTACCTTGAGATGAAGGAACACCTCACCAAGAAGTGATTCACCTTGGATAGGCGCACAACTGGGCTAGCCATCATCGTGATTGGAATCATCGGGCTTCTCGCCTATCCACTTTACGCGGGCTTCGTTTGGTCCAACACGACAGCGCAGGGTCCTGGATCGCC
>CAYGWT010000108.1:0-2096 GCA_964353625.1 uncultured Candidatus Bathyarchaeia archaeon
ATAGCCTTTCTTGGTTCGGGTGAATTCTTGAGCCGTCCAAGAATGCACCTTTTCCTTTTTCCGCGGAGAACATTTTTCGATTCATCGGCTCATAGATGGCTGCCATGGTCGGCTCAAGACTCGGGATGGTTCGAACCTCAATAGAGACCGAAAAGAGTGGTATGTTTCGTTTGTAGTTTGAGCTGCCGTCAAGCGGGTCTAGGATAACCCTGTATTCCGGCTTGCCAAATACGACGCGGCCCGCTTCTTCAGACAATACCTCGATGTTACCGATCTCTTTCAAGCGTTTGAGCACGATCTTTTCTGATAGATCGTCCGCACCAATCGTTACGTCTCCAGAGTCTCCGACCCCGATCACTTCGGCTAGATGCTTCTTCCCAAAGTCTCTTGCAAGCGCGTCTCCGGCCTCACGCGCGATCGAGATGAGCTCTTGTAGTCTCAGCGCGTTCCCCAGCTAGTATGTGGCAACCTTCGTTACACCGGGAATCTTAAGCATCTTCTGAATCGCCTCGCCCGACGGCTCTCGTTCAACTACCAGCGTGAGTTTCGGCTCAGGAACCAGATCCGGATCGTCAGCGACGGCTTGTCGAATCGAGATCTTCTCCTGAGAGATCAGTGAGGAGGCTTCTGTGACTATTCCAACGGCGTGCGGATCCGCATAGATTTCGATTACACGATAGCCGAGAAAGCGCGCGACATTGGGGAGGAAGGGGCCTGCGGGCTTCAATCCTTTGAAGACTGGTTGGAGCATTGGGTCAGACTCGATCAGTTCAGCTGTCTCTCTGACGGTTCGACGATCCACTCCAATTGCCCTAGCCATTTTGAGTTCCGACTGTTCTACCTCTCCGCAGAAAATCTTGCCCTCTTTGACACTCAGGCCCAGTTCGACTAATGCTCTGGCTACTTTGAGGCGTCCAGGGTATTCGTCGAGACGGTGAGATATCTGTCTCCACATTTGTACTTCAACGTACATAATAGCACAACGAAGCTTTAAATTAGACGCTACAGTATTCGGCGAACCAATTCGGAGGTCAAATCCGATGACAGGTGACCGCGTTTGGACGGCACACAGCAAGCGCTTACTTGACTGAGCCCTCGTTCCTACACGACGACCCCGTCGAGACGACCTCCGTAATATTCTGGTGAAATGAAATGTCGAACAGTATTAGAAACCACTGTGCAACGTTCCTGAACCAAGATGAAATACCGACCTCGTGGTACAACATCCAGGCCGACCTTCCCGAGCCTTTGCCACCACTACTGCACCCCGGCACGAAAGAGCCGCTGAGCCCAGGTCTAACTCCTCGAATATGGGCTGAAGAGCTTGTCCGACAGGAAGACTCGAAAGAACGCTACATCAAGATACCCGACGAAGTCCTCGACGCCTACCTACGCTTACCCCGCCCCACACCACTATTCCGAGCAAGACGACTTGAAGCGTATCTGAAGACGCCTGCGAAGATCTTCTTCAAATGCGAATACACGAACCCTGCCGGTAGCCACAAGCCGAACACGGCGATCGCTCAGGCATACTACTGCAAAAAGCAGGGGGTAGAGCGAATCGTCACTGAAACAGGTGCTGGCCAATGGGGATCCGCCCTCGCGATGGCATCCGCCTTCTTCGACCTCAAATGCCGAGCATACATGGTTCGCGTCAGCTACAACCAGAAACCGGGCCGCCGAATCATGATGGAAACCTGGGGATCAGAAGTATTCCCATCCCCAAGTAACCAGACAAAATTCGGACGAAGCCTACTTAAGAAGAATAAGAACCATCCAGGCACATTAGGAATTGCAATCAGCGAAGCTCTCGAGGACACGCTCGCCCACGAGGACACACGCTACTGCCTCGGCTCAGTACTCAACCACGTGCTGATGCATCAAACCGTCATTGGATTGGAAGCGAAGAAACAATTCGAGATGCTGGACAGCTATCCTGACGTAGTCATCGGCTGTATCGGCGGCGGATCAAACTATGCAGGCTTCTCCTTCCCATTCATGATGGATAAACTGCAGGGAAAGAAGAACACGGAATTCATTGCTTGCGAATCAAAAGCAGTACCGCATACTACTCGAGGAGTCTACACGTACGACTT
>CAYGWT010000109.1:0-2840 GCA_964353625.1 uncultured Candidatus Bathyarchaeia archaeon
GCGCATATGGTGCCAGAGATGACGCGGGCATTCCAGAATCATGAACGCGGCAAGGATCAACGTCCTATCTTAGGCGTCTACACATGCCCCGTGTGTGGCCAAGATTTCAGCACAAAAAGTCGACTGAAGCGACACTACTACATGATGCATGAGGAAGGCGCTGATCCACACTTCTAGGTGCTGAGGTACTCCGACAGCTGTTCAGGGCATCATGGCTTCACTGCTCTCCGTCAAATCATGCTCAGCAGCATGCAAGGCAACGAGCGACCGTAATTGAACGAGCAGTCCGACTCGGAGGGTCGAGCCCTAGACGATTCGAATCATCCTTGATCTTGAAATCATTTCCAGCAGAGATTGCGGTGCGTCCCACCGGACTTCTTAGAACTCGCGCTTTCCTTGGTGCAGATACCTCGTTATGATGGTAGAATTCAAAGCGCGCGAGTGTATGTAGGAGACTTTGACTGTTCCCTCGCCGGCTCTTTTCCAATAATCATCCTGTGAGGCTGAGAAAAGGTGCAGGTATTTGTCCTCCTCGCCTCACAAATCTGGCTGAACTGAAAGTGCTAATTGGCATGATTACTGCTTCTCCGAAAAGTCCGCCAAACTTAACAATTTCTCCAGCTTTCCCGTTTGGGACTGGGATCAGTCTCACGCCTGTAGGTTTGTTGTTAACTACTCCTATAGCCATTTCATCCAAAATAGTCGCCGATATTGTCTCTGCTTCTGTGTCTCCCGGAATCGCGATCATGTCAAGCCCTACGGAGCAGACGGAGGTCATGGCCTCCAGTTTCTCAATCGTCAAGGCCTTAGCTAATGCTGCATCCTTCATTCCAGAGTCCTCACTCACCGGTATGAACGCGCCGCTTAAGCCCCCAACAGAAGATACTGCCATTGCTCCTCCTTTCTTGATCGCGTCGATGAGTATTGCCAAAGCTGCTGTTGAGCCTGGGGCTCCGCAATACTCGATGCCCATGGCCTCGATTATGTCAGCTATGCTGTCGCCCTCCTGAGGTGTCGGTGCTAAGGAAAGGTCAACAGATCCGAATCTTGCATCGAGTCGCTTGGCCATCTCTCTGCCTATCAGTTCGCCCACGCGAGCAACCTTGAAGGCTGACCTCTTGATCAGATCTGCAAGTTCTCTGAAGTCTAGATCTTTCGCCTCTTCCACGACTGCTCTGATCACGCCAGGGCCGCTTATTCCAACATTTATTGTTGTATCGGTCTCACCCACGCCATGAAATGCACCTGCCATGAACGGGTTATCTCCAGGCGCATTTGCAAAAGTTACCAACTTTGCGCAACCGATGCCATGTCTATCAGCAGTCAATTCTGCAGTTTCTTTGATGACCTTGCCCATCTTCTGAGCTGCATCAACGTTTATTCCAGTCTTAGTCGTCGCTATGTTCACGCATGAACAGACGCGTTCTGTGACGCTCAAGGCTCTTGGGATCGAATCAATCAACACCGCTCCTCCTTTGTTCAGCCCTTTTTGGACGAGCGCGCCGAAACCGCCTATGAAATCTATGCTCACGCGTTGAGCCGCCTCATCAAGAGTCTGTGCAAGCATTACTGCGCGGTTGGTTGCTTCGGCAGGTGTTAGGCCATCGACAATCGGTTCAAGTAACAATGCCATCGGAGTCACGGCAAGCCTTCTGTTTACTATGGGGATACCGTGCTTCTTCTCTACCATCTCTGCCTCTTCAGCCAGTTTCCCAGCCTTCTCCACTATCTTGTTGTAGACTCTCTGTCGCATCGTCTCAAAGTCTCTGTCCACACAGCTGAGAAGGCTTATCCCCAATGTTACAGCTCTGACATTCAGATGTCTGAGAAAGATCATCTCATAGGTCTCAAGGACCTCTTCAGGAGTGAACAATCAACTCCCACCTAGATCCTATGCAGATAGCGAAAGACAGCCTCGTCCTGCGCCAAAACTTGTATCCCCATTTCTTCTCCTTTCTTTTTCAATCGCTCCTGCAACTCTCCAACCGTAATCTTTCCCTCTTGAATCTCGGCCAGGACGATCATTACGAATAGGCCGTGCATCTCTGTCGATGTCAAGTCAATGATGTTGACTTTGCTCTCAGCCAAGACGCCTGATATTCCGGCTACGATGCCAACTCGGTCTTGACCCATAACGGTAACAACTATTCTATCTCTTTCTGCCAAACCAAGCATTCGCCCGATATTCTAGGCCTACTTGTCAAGGCAACTCTGTACTTATGTCATCGCTTTCCATTAAGAAGGCTGGTATGATTAGTCGAGTACCAGTGCGCTTTGTGCTTCCGTGAGTCCAGTTCTCTTACTGTTCTGGGTCTTGGGATCTGAGCGGAAATTTGCGACGTTGTGGAGGTACAAATTCGTTCAGCGCTTTCACTTCTGGAGTGGTGCAGGTCCTATATTCAATAGCCCTGACCATTGCCCAGGCGAGCTCCATGCTCGTGACTACTGGAATGTTTGATTCGATAGCCAACCTGCGTATTGTGTATTCATCTTGAAGAACTCCGCTATCTTGTTGGGATTCAGAAGCTACGGGAATATTGATGACTAGGTCGATCTTCTTCTCAAGCAGGAAATCTCTAATGTTGGGCTTAATCTCAGGCGTGCTGACCTTGTGTAGAACTTCAACATGCATTCCCGGAACTAGTCGGAAGCTTTCGTAGGTATTCTCAGTCGCATAAATTCTCATGCCGATCTTTTGAAGTCGTTTGGCTAGCGGTATGATTTGTCGTTTGTATTCTTGTCCGGCTACTGTCAATAGGACCGTGCCGTTTGCAGCTGGAATCTTGATCTCTGCAGCCTCAAGGGCCTTCGTCAACGCGTCCGCTAGGTTGTCCCCCAGG
>CAYGWT010000110.1:0-2285 GCA_964353625.1 uncultured Candidatus Bathyarchaeia archaeon
TGGACGATCACAGAGGTAAGTAGGATTTCCTCACAATAACGATTCAGGTACGCAGAGTACGTACGCACAATACCTGCAGGCTTGTGAACTCAGTGTTGGTCCGTTGAGATGTTCCTAATCTAGGCCGAACCGCTTCAGCACTTCAGCAACTTTCTCGTATTCAGACACGAAGCTCCTGCCCTTTACCGTGCAGGCTAGACTGTCGCCGTACTCTACGAGTCCAAGTGCTTTCATGTCTTCGAGATGTACCCGGAGGCGGTCTGAAGGAAGATTAACCTCATTTTGAACCCTAGTAATCTTGGCAAGACCGGCAGACTCCTCTTGCTTCATTATCGAACAGAGGATGTCATAGAATATTTTCGGGCGATAGCGAGGACGAGGCCTCTTTGCTTCTTCCGTGTGGTGCAATGGTGATCATCCGCGACGGAGTCCGATAACCGCAGTTGCAGCCTCAATCAAGAGCGCGACAAGGCCAGCAAGGCGGAACAGGTTCGCCAACGTGAAGGACCAGAATCCCTGGTCCAATGTCCAGAGCAGGAGACTGTATTGTCCAAACGCAAGAAGAATGAAGCCTGTCTGGACTAGGAAGTTCACCTCATGTGGGGGCTGTTTGAGAGCCTGGTTCAGACTGAAAACGATGTAGCTCAGCAAACCTAGGTTTATGATTAGTAGGATCTGGGCTGCAACAGAATACGGAGGAAAAGCACCAAATGGCGGCACGACTTCAACTAGAATAACGACAACAATAGCTAGAAACGCGAGAGAGAAGAGCCAGTGAGCGAATGTCCCAGTCGCACCTTTCCGCCTTAAGAAATAGGATCCCCCTATGAATGCAAATCCGTAGGTAGCAGAGAACACTTCAAACCAACGTGCAACCTCATTCACTGCAGGAATTGCAGAAGATGCTGCAACGAACAGGTAGGAAAGCGCTAGGAAACTGAATCCAATCGGAAAACCGAGCAAGTAGTCTCTTTGCGTCATTCTGAATGACCTGAGCATCAGGTATGCTATACCCAACGCCAAGCCTGCTGAGATTATGCTGCTATAGAAGAGCGGCGCAATCTCGATATCCAAGCAGCAGGCCTCTATCCGTCTCGATTAGATGAGTCCGAGCTTTCTTAATATTTGGGCGACCGGTTCCGTCACCTTGCGTTTTCGGAGACCCAGATGAAATGCTACCAAGCGTCTAGATGCTAACGGTACGTGCAGACCGCATCGGATCGTTCATGGATCACGTGAGGCGTCAGGGGTTTTTTCTGGGGGTGCGCACCATAAGACCCGCACACACAGAATACCCGAAACGGCAGACGGATGACAGACTACGACGCCCACACGGTACCGGTGACTCTCGACTCTTACAAATACTGATATTGAGGATACAAATTCATGGAAGAAGGCGCTGACGGAGAAGATGAAAGCATGTCCCTGAAGTCCTTTTCCTATTTTACGGCAAGGGTCGTCATTCTTCATGTTGTCACCTTCCTCACAGCAGGTTGGATTGCTCTCGCGCTGCAGTGGGAAGGAGTCTATGGAGGGGAAACAGTGCAATTCTTCTTTAGAGACCCCTATAGCCAATACGTTCAGACGTGGCTAATTCCCACTGAGATACTCCGCGGAATCCTTCTCGCAATTGCCCTCTATCCGTTTCTAGGCAGGATAATGGAGATGAAACGCTGGGGCTGGCTCGCAGTTGCCTCCAACTACCTTCTCATCGGTGAAATCGGAGTAGGAACCATCGAACTCATCGCGTACAGCAACCTTCCTGCCAGCTTCCTCTTAGCGTCTATTCCAGAAGCGGCTCTTGATGCGCTACTATTCGGGTATCTTCTCGTGTTTTGGCAACGCCGGGCGAGAACTTGACCATATCCAGAACCGATGCGACCTTTTCCTTGTGTGTGCGCATCAGCTGAACACATGCAAAACGATTGTCTCCTCGAGATGCTAGGAGAGGAATCTCCATTTGACTAAACACAAAACCCTAGGACGTCGTGGCTGCGCATCCGTCGCCACGAGGATTGCGTAGTGGAAGAGGAGACGCGGAGAAGACTCGGCATCGCTCTGTATGTACTGGGTTTCATCATACTCGCTGCAAACGGGCTTATTGTAATCGGTCACTATCTGGTGGGATGGCCAATTCCTTCTCTCCCGGGCGTCGCCGTTGGAGTGGTTTTTCTGGTAGTCGGCTTGGTTATCGCTAGCAAGAAACGACAGATTTGAGTGAGAACATCCGACTTGGTTTGGGGCATCCAGATTTGAGCCGTCGTTTGTCGTCGTATTTGGAGTGT
>CAYGWT010000111.1:0-1763 GCA_964353625.1 uncultured Candidatus Bathyarchaeia archaeon
AATGAACGCGAAATGATTTTGCGGATATGAGCCGAAGAGATGACCGAAAGAACGGACGGACTCTCCAGTAAAACAATCGAGTGAGTGGAGTACCGATTACATTGTATGACCAGTCGGAGTGGTAGGCGCACTAATCCTAAAGCGGAGCTAGGGACCATCTTTGATAATTAGAATGGGGGTTTTGGGGGCCCTGGGCGCGTCTACGGCAAGGCAGTTCCTTGGGGGGTACTCTCCCTGTGCTCCTGTTATCTGATCCGGTTTGGATGGGATTGATTCCGTTGTGTGTCAAGAGGATCCGGCGCTGGGAGAGAGCTCTGAATAGAAGATTCAACATAGGTCTCGTGTGTGTGGCCTAGGTGCCGGAGGTGTGATTCGCGCACCAGTCTACCAGTATCGAGTATCGCATATTTAGCGAGGCTGTCCAATACCTGCAGGCGTTCGAATCCGGTGGTACTTGCCCCTAACTAGGGGCAGATACCGTCTTCATTGCACCTGACAGGTACATGGAAGCTCACGAGTTCAGATCCCGTCCGTACACTTGACTATAGGTTCAGATTACCGCCTTCGTGTCAACTCAGGGATCGAAGATATTGCACCTACAGTTGATAGGCTTCACGAAGCTTACGATTGACTTCTCTTCGAAGAGACTCTCCAATCTGGCCTAGTTCACCTAGCATTAGCCTCTTTGAGACCGTTGCGACCTTGTCCAGTCTCAAAACAGAGGATCTCTTGAGCCCTGTACCCACGAACTCCTTGTGATCTTCGCGTATCAAGATCTCAGTCGATGAAGACTTCGTGGGCACTCTTGAGGAGATGAAGGCGACAACGCAGTCATTTTCACTCTCAATCAGAACTAGGGCCGGCCTCAGTTTCGCGCTCGTCAGGTCGGTGAAGGGAAACGGTATCAGAACTATCTTGCCTTTCACCTGTAGGCTACCTTCACGTCTCCGGTAGAATACAGGTCGGGCTCACTCGCTAGGAACTCCTTTAGCGACTCTTGCGATATCGCCATCAAAGCCAGCGTCTCGCGGTCCTGAACGAGTGCATCGAACCTCCTGTTCAGCTTCTGCAGCATCTCCTTGATCTCCCTGATCTCAACCTCTATCGTCAAACACAATCACCTGAAGTTACGATCGCAGCTTATGTTCTCGTTAGAATGAATTTAGGCTTGCTCTTGGCCGCGACAATGTCCCAGAATAGCCGTCTTGTCGATAGACGAGTCAAAGCTGTGAATAGGCGATTCGCCAGGCGACTACGAGAGGATCGCCCACATCGGCCAAATAGAAAATTGAATAGCCGACTGGCTTTTTGGAGGCGCCGGAAGGGCCTGATGGTTCGCTTGTTATGTCGACTTCGTTTGATGAATGTCTGCCTACGACTGCATAGTTCAGAATGAGGAGCATTGACAATGAGAGCAGCAGTAGCGCGTCGCTTAGAGTTGAGCCTCTTATCGAGCCCTCTTTCCAAGTCGGAGTCACTCCATGCCTCCCCACTGAAGTCAAGGGGGGACAAGGAATTGGCATTCACTGTGCCAAGGCTCGAATCCGATGGGGTCCGCCATCCTCTTGATCAAAGAAATCGCTCTCAACTTTCGTCGCACGCAATTTCTTATGCGGGTACACGTGGCTTTTTCTCTAGGTCGGTTTTTTATCGCCAGTCTAACTCTAGCATACGTGTGAGGCGAGTGGCGTTATGTCGGAAAAAGAGTATGATGTTCGGGTAGAGGGGAACCTTGAGATAATCAAGGGGCTGCTTGAGCAAGG
>CAYGWT010000112.1:0-2554 GCA_964353625.1 uncultured Candidatus Bathyarchaeia archaeon
ATGTCGCCCCACATGGGCGTTGGGCAAGGTACCAGGCCTGCCTGTGGTAGGCAGGGGTTTTGCCCGTGTGGCTCCATTGACAAGTTTTTCTTCTAAAGGTTAAGAAATAGACGACTGTTCGCAAAATAAATCAACAACATAGAGAATTCTTAATCCTATCAAAACGCATCCAACGGGTTCCGGGAGGAAAAATGTTGGACACGCGTCTATGCGGAGATTAGAAAGGGTAAAGGAGGTCGCGAGATCGATGAAAACGAGATGGATAATAGGATTGTTTGTATGGATACTTCTCTTGGCGACAGCTGGATGGGCCCAGGAGGCTCCAGCCCCACTCACTCTGGAAGAAAGCATTCAGATTGCCTTGGAGCGAAACTTGCAACTCCGGTCGGCTTTCGAAGATGTAAAAGGGTCTGAGTTCAGGACGAAGGCAGCCCGAAGTGACTTCTTCGCAAGATGGACAGGGCAATATAGCTATACACGGCACAGCGACCCCGTTGCCATAGGGATCCGCCGGACTGCAGGGGTTGGGGGAATAGAAACTACAGGACAAAGCAGGGACGTATACAATTTTAGCACCATATTGGGGCAGCCCCTTTTCACGGGAGGCTTGCTTTCGTCTAATTATCGCCTGGAACAGTTAGGGGTCGATATCTCAAAGTCAAACGTAGAGATATTTAAGCGGGACGTGATTCTCCAAGTGCGGGAAGGATATTTCAACATTCTCCGGTTTGAGAAATTTGTGGACGTTGGAACGCAGGCCGTCAAGCAATTTGAAGCCCAACTCGAAGTGGCAAAGGCCTTTTTCGATGTGGGCCTTGTAGCCAAGAATGATGTTCTCCAGGCAGAGGTGAGGCTGGCCAATGCCCGACAGGCCTTGGTGAGTGCTGAGAACAACCTGGCTCTTTCAAAATCATCGTTTAATACGCTACTGAGACGAGACATCAATGCCCCCTTGAGTGTGGTCGATATTCTTGGCTATAAACCTTTCCCTCTCAAATTTGAGGAGGCTCTCGGAGAGGCGCTCGCTCAGAGGCCTGAAATCCGGGCTGCTGAGCTGAGCGTCGGTCAGGCAAAAGAAGCAGTTAAAATTGCTAAGAGTGAATACTGGCCAACCTTAAGTCTCATAGGAGACTATTCGAGGGGTTCGGATGCCTTTTACTTGAATGGCGATTTGCAAGATGAACGTTGGACCATTGGAGGACTGGCCACCTTTACAATCTTCGACTGGGGGAAAACTTACTATAAGGTTGGAGAAAGTAAGGTGAGAGTCAATCAGGCTGAGAATTCAAAGAACCAGCTCGTTGATAGCATCGTTCTTGAGGTAAAGCAGGCTTATCTTGAAATGCTTCGGTCAGAGAAAAACGTCGGCGTTTCAGAGAAGTCGATAGAGAGTGCCGAGGAAAATCTAAGAATGAATGAGGAGCGATACAAGTATCAGGTTGCCACGGCCACCGATGTTCTCGATGCCGTGGTTCTGCTGGCCCAGGCCAGGGTGAACTATGTGAGTGCCCTGGCCGATTTCAACATCGCCAAGGCTGCTCTCGACCGCGCCATGGGAAGGATGTATCCCTAAGAAATGGAAGGTGAAAACGAATACAAACGTATTCAGTAAATTGATAGTCCCAGATTCCTGTGAACCATTGGCTGTCGCTTCACAGCCTCCGCAGTGACCCTTCCCAGGTTCGCAGGCGGGGAATCCTTTGCCCCTTCCAGCCTCTAAAAAGCTGGCTTTCCCCTTTCTGCTCACCTGAGTGGGTGACCCTACTGCTCCCGGCCAGTTTCGCTCCAGGAAAATGGTTCACAAGCAAAATGACTTCTGGTGTTGACACCATCCTCCGTTGCCCTATCTCTGAGCCTTTTGCTCCCCAAGGATTCCCATCACGTATTCGTAATTCACCCGAAACACGAGATAGTTGCGTTGGGCTCGGGCAAGGCTTCCTCTTGCCGATGTCAGGTTGAACTCTGCGTCTTCGTTATCGAGCCTTGTCTTCACGCCGTATTCATAACCCTTCTCCGCCATGAGGAGAAGGCGCTCTGCCTGTTCAACCGTTCCAGCCAGCGCTTTGATGATCTCTTCGGATCCCTGTAGGACGTAACTCGCATCACGGACCTCCAGCCTGATCCCATCAATCAGTTTCGCCTCGTCAAGGGTGAGCGTGGCGACAGTGCTCTTAGCCTGGGACACGCGTCCCTGTGTTCGAAAACCGTCAAAGAGTGGGTAGGTGAGATAGAGCCCAATCAACCAGGCGGGACCGCTATCGCGCATCCCGGAGCCTAGATCAAGATACCGCCAGCCATATCCCCCTTTCAGATCGACACGAGGCTTGTCTTCTGCTCGAACGATCTTGACCAGTTCCTCCCCCACCTGTTTGCGGTGGCGAAGATCCGAAAGCTCAGGCCGGTTTTTCAGGGCAATCTCCAGGGCCTCTTCAAACCTTCGATAAGGGGTGATCGTCACTTCGAGACTGCCCGTTACGTCAATCTCGGGCCCACCCGCCCCCAGAAGGAAGCGCAACCTCTCCCGCGAGATCCGGACGAGATTTTCAGCCTGGAT
>CAYGWT010000113.1:0-2165 GCA_964353625.1 uncultured Candidatus Bathyarchaeia archaeon
CAGCTCAGGTGAGATTTCTCCCGTCAATGTCGCCGAGCTGATGCCATCGTCCGCGAGATGCTCCTTGAAGAAGCGAGCATGCTGCAGCACGAGAGGTCTCGTAGGAGCCATAACCACAACTTTGCCAGCAGCGAACATTGAGAGCCGTTCAGCAGCAACCAGCAGTGCAACAATCGTCTTCCCCAATCCCGTGGGAAGGACAACCAGTGTATTCGATTGAAGCGCAGACTTGGCTATTGTGCTCTGGTACTCACGGGCCTCGATTCCAAACGGATGAGGCATACCCTTCACTCACTGGATGCTCGATGTGTCCACGGTCATGCGGCAACGTAGCCAGCGAGCTGATCAAAGAGTCTTGAGGAAGTGCTGTTTCAGTCGTTCGACTTTGGCCGCGACATCCTTGAAATCAAATCGGTCTACACTGAAGCGTGCGAGGTCAACCTTCCACGCTTCCTCTCCAGACTGCGCACTCTTTCGGAGTTGCCGGCGGTAAAATCGAATATCCCGCGCGCCTTGCCCTGTCTCCACCGCTACTACAGCCATGATCAAGCTGCAGGAACGGTAGATATCGAATCCTCCTAGCTGCTTAAGGAAACCGTCTTCACGGATGGGGCAGTCTCTTCTCGGCTCCTCGCTCATCTAGTTGCGCCTCCACGCGTATCCTATCTCCTTCTCATACATTACAACTCTTACGATTCCTGACAAAGCCATCCTCTGAGCGCATATATTCTGTCAACGGAGATTTGCCACCGCTTTTTGAGCCAAAGCGATCGCGCCCAAGACTCCGGACCGATCGCCTAACTTTGCCGGCACGATATACTGGTCAATTTGTTCCAGAATTGTCGGCACTTGGAGGTACCCGTTCAGTAGTTGCAGAACGTTTCGTCTGATCATCTGAAAGAGCGTCGTCTGCTTCATGATGCCGCCACCTAGAATAATTCGCTGTGGGGAAAGCGTGAGGATTAGGTTCGTCAATCCCAAGGCGAGATAATGCGCCTCCAAGCTCCATGCGGGATGATCCGGTGCTAGTTCTTCAGCGGGTCGTCCCCATCTTCCAAGCAAAGCCGGACCTGCCGCTAGGCCTTCGAGGTAATCTCCATGGACGGGACACGCTCCTTGGCAGGGATCCTTTGTGAAGTCATGCGGGAGACGAAGGTGGCCAATCTCCGGATGAACAAGCCCGTGTAACAGTTGGTTGTTGACCATTCCTCCTCCACCAATGCCCGTGCCAACAGTCACGTAAACGAAAGTCTCCAGCCTCTTGGCGGCTCCCCACGTTGCCTCACCCAAAGCTGCAGAGTTCACGTCAGTATCGAACCCGACAGGCACGCCTAGGGCGCGACGAACCCGCCCAAGAAATTCCGTGTTCGCCCAGCCCGGTTTCGGTGTGTTTGTGATGTAACCGAACCCGGGTGACGCGGGATCCAGATCTATTGGACCAAAGGACCCGATCCCGACCGCCGACAATTGTTCCCGCTGTTGATACTCTCGGAAGAAGGCTATTATTCGGGTGATTGTCTCTTGAGGTGTTGTTGTGGCGAACGATATTTCTGCCTGAAGTTTGTCAGGGCCAGAACCGATCGCGCACACGATTTTCGTCCCGCCGGCTTCAACGCCTCCATAAACTGACATTCCCCTCGTCCCCCTCAAGCTTCAAAGAGATATTCAGCGATGACTCACTGATCGTCTCTTTCCCAAATATGCTAATAGGAATCGCCCCGCAATCCTGTTCGAGTGTGGCGGCAGAGCATGACCGCGGATACTGTTCAGAGGGCGTTTCTGGAGTGGACCAAAGGTCTGAGCGATAGGAATGCTCGGGTCAGCATATTCAACCGGATACGTGACGTACCCTATGCCGTGATTCCCGGGATCAACAACCCTACGGCCGGGCCAGAGGGATTGCTGAAGCGAATGAAGGGCTCCTGTCTCCCCAAGCACTACCTACTGGGTCGCATGTTCGAGATGCTCCGGATTCCAATCCCATACGTGACCTACCCGTTTTCGTGGAGCACCAAATCTGTAGTGTATCCTCCAGAACTGAGGAAGTTGGCGGAGACTGTTCCCATTGGATATCATTTGGCATGCAAGGCAAGAATCGAAAATGAGTGGGTAGATATCGATGCCACGTGGGATCGACTTCTTGCGTGCGTTGGATTTCCAGTCAA
>CAYGWT010000114.1:0-3028 GCA_964353625.1 uncultured Candidatus Bathyarchaeia archaeon
AAGCCAATCTTGGCAGAAATGGGGTTCATAGGATATTTCGACATTAACTGTATCGTCAACTCGCGCGGCATCTATCCACTGGAGATAACTCCACGATTCGGCTACCCAACAATCAGCATCCAGATGGAAGGTGTCACAAGCAAATGGGGCGAGTTCCTGTACGCTTTGGCAAATAAGCAGCAGTTTGCTTTGCGAACTCAGCGAGGATTCCAGATCGGTGTTGTGGTTGCTGTTCCTCCTTATCCATTTTCGGATGCCTCGGCATACAGACGGTATTCGGAAGACGCCGTCATCATCTTCAAGAAGGCAATGGCAAGTGGCATTCATCACGGTGACGCGAAACTCGTGAACGGAGATTGGCGGCTAGCGGGTAGTTCAGGCTATGCGCTGGTGGTGACTGGTTCAGGACAGACCGTAGAAGATGCGAGGCGGGAAGCATACAATCGGGTTAGGAACGTAATCATACCTAATCTGTTCTACCGCACAGACATCGGAGAACGTTGGTATAGAGACACTGATCTGTTGCTCGCATGGGGCTATTTGTCCTAAGTCGGATCATTCTCAGAAAAAGCTGGGGTTCAAGCAGTCTTTCTCTTGCACACGTGCTCCAGTAGGAACTCTGCAGCTCTTTTGTAGGCATCGATTTCATTTTCTCTGCGGGCGAACTCATGACCCTCATTCTCGTAGATCTTGAACTCTACTGATCCACCCTTCTGACGCACCGCGTCTGCCATCTGTTGGATTTCCTCTGCTGGACAATTGATGTCGTTCGCGCCGCCCAGCATAAGCAAAGGTGCTCTGATTTGATCTGCAAAGAAAACAGGAGAACGGTCACGCAACAATTCACTGTGCTTCGTTGGGTTCCCCATGAGCCATTCATCTATGGACTGCAGAACTGGATCCTCATTCTCAAAGGCAGTGAACCAATTGGCAAAGGGAACGAAGGCAGCTCCAGCTGCCCATAAGTTAGGAAACTTGGTGAGTGCCATGAGCGTAAGATAGCCTCCGTAAGAGGCGCCCGTGAACGCGATCTGATGTGAATCCACATAACCCGTCTTTTTCAGGAAATCGACTGCGGCAACGCAGTCGCGTAGGTCGCCGCCACCACAGTCGCCTCTGTTGACTTCCATGAATTCACGTCCAAAGCCAGTTGATCCGCGGTAGTTTGGCGCAACAACAACGAAACCATGGCTCACAAAGTACTGTATGCTGGGAAACCAGTCGTTCATGTGTTGCCAAGTAGGTCCGCCGTGAGGGATGACGATGGCAGGATGCGAGCCGTCCCGCTCAATGTTAGCCGGCAAGTATAGGAATGAAGTTATGGGCGTAGTGTCGAATGACGGATAGACAACAAGCTGTGGCTGCACAAAATTCTCTTGACTAAGGCCCCCAACAAGTGAATCGGTGATTTGTAGCAGTGTCTGAGCGGCGATGTCATAGATCCAAATCTCGTTCGGCCGGTCAGCTGACGCGTGGAGCACTCCGACCTCTTTGCCATCAGGAGAGAAACTGGCCATTTTGACTACGCCGCCCGGGAGCGGGATCTCCTTTTCATCGCCACTCAGAGTTCTTAGAAAGATACGGTGATTGCCCGCTTCATTGCGAACATAGACGTAACAATTCTCTGTTGAAGAGGAATCGCAAAGGAAACTCTCCCAAGCTCCAAGGGTCAACCATTCGTATCCTTTCCCGTCTAATCCAAGTAGAGCAACGGCATCGGTGCCCTGGTCGTTCGCGTTGGAGTTAACGTAGATTTTCTTGTTGTCGAGCGTCCATCCCATTGTGATATTCGTGGATTCTCTATCTATCGGAGTGAGTACTTCTTCTTTCTTGGTCTCAAGATCAAAGACACTAGCTCCAGCATGTTGGTAGTTTCTAGTTCTTGTGAATGCGAGCTTGCGGCCGTCCCGGCTCCACTGGAGTGATGCACACTCTCCATTGTCGTTTCCTAGGATCTTTGTGAATGCTGCCGTTTCTGCTTCAATTTTGAATATCGCGTAGGCTCCTGGTTTTTCGCGTTCTGCTGCACAGGCAATTGCTTTCCCATCGGGAGACCAACGCATATCCCTGTAGCCCACTTTCTCGGTGTTCGTGATGTTGCGGACAGCACCGCTTCTGAGGTCGACGAGGAAAAGGTTCGGTTTCTCATCTCCGCCGATGTCTTGCTTGTAGAGCAGGAAGCGCCCGTCTGGCGACGGATCCCTCAACAATGTTCGCTCATCAGAGATGGTAATTTGGGCGGGTAAGCCTCCCCAGGAAGAAACACTCCAAATGTTGAATCGGCCCGTAGTGTTAGAATCAAAGTAGATCTGGTTTCCATCGGAAGACCAACGAAATGACAGGATGGAGCGTGTGAGGTACAGCATATCCAGGTCCAGCATACGGGCACGCGGATTCCTTTTGCTGGTCGCTGGTTTACTGGCCAATGTCGCGGCTGGAGTAGGGATCAATATTCCGCCGTTTGGGGCAGAGATTCCTGAAATACTTAGCGCTTTTCCCCAATGGGCGCCAATATCGGGCTCATTTTGGGCTCCTATGAACGAGACCGTGCCAAAACATGTCACACGAAAATCTTTCTAGGCAGTGTGGAGCCGCGAAAGGACAACAAGGCGATGCTGGCTGAGGGCATGGTAAGAGATGTAGAACGATACGATCTGTTTCTCGATGTGTTCTTCAAGGATCTTCGATTCGAAGGAAAATTGTTCATAACCTTAGAATCCAAGGAAGATATTGCACTGGACTCCGTTGGACTGCGCATTTCAAATGTGTCGGGCAATGGAAAGACGTTCGATTTCGAGGAAAAAGGCGATAGCCTGCTGGTGAGGAGCGGGCATTTCAAGGGCCGGCTAGAAATCCAATACTCCGGATCGATTCCAGACGCCTTGGCCGGCATCTACAGGGCGCCTTATGATGAGACATACGTCGTGACTACTGATTTTGAGCCTGCCAACGCAAGGAGATTGCTCCCGTGCGTTGACCAGCCCGCATGCAAGGCAGAATTCAAACTTACTGTTAGGATCGATAGGGA